>JAKLHB010000019.1 GCA_022710345.1 Planctomycetota bacterium | reverse complement strand
TGTACTGCAAAACCATAGCATGGTCAAAATTGTGCAAAATGCCATTGAAGAGACAACAGCTCAAAACCCTATCTTAAAGCTTCCCAAAGAAGATGCCTGGTATGTGCTCAATGCAGTGCTCAATAAAATCGCAGAGCAATCTGCTGAAGGCATCCTACGCCGTGATATGGGCATGAATGTAGTGACCCAACGCTATATCTTTTGCTTAACTTTTGAAAAAGAAGGTGGATTGAGGATGCAAAAAGTGAGGATCATGATGATGCAAAAAGAGCATCTTGTGAATTTCCCAGATGCTGGCGAAATTTTGCTCGAATCCTCCAAACATTCCACTCGTATTCAAACACTACGCATTCTCAAGGAAGAATTCAAGACCAACCCACATTTATTTATGGAAATAGAGATTTATCAATAACTTTCCAGAGTTGCCAGGGGATTCCCTGGCTTTTTTCTAAGCAAGATTTATGGAAGCAATTCATACAAGATCAAAAGTACCTCAAAAGGCAATTTTAGTAGGCATCACATGCCCTGATAGTTATCAATCATACTCACAGCCTTTGGAAGAGTTAGCCAATTTAGCCACAACAGCAGGCATTGAAGTTTTATATAGAATCACACAAGCTAGAGCAATCGCACATCCAAGAACCTACACCGGCAGCGGCAAAGTCATTGAAATCAAAACCATGCTCATGAACTTGCAAGCAGATGGCGTAATCTACGATGATGATTTGACACCCATGCAAGGCAAGGAACTCGAATCGTCCTTGGGCGTGCCTGTGATGGACCGCACAGAATTAATCCTGCATATTTTTAACCATAGAGCCCAGTCCAGAGAAGCCAAACTACAAGTAGAATTAGCAGAGTTAGAATATATGCTTCCCAGGCTAAAAAGGCTGTGGCGACACCTAGATCGCTACGAAGGTGGGATTGGGATGAAAGGGCCAGGCGAAAAACAATTGGAATTAGATAAACGGTTGCTCAAAAAACGCATCCAAGAATTATCTGTGCTCTTACAAACAATCCAAGAACGAAAAGCGAGAGAAGTCCAAAAGCGCAGTTCGAACTTTATCACAGTCGGAATCGTAGGATATACCAATGCTGGCAAATCTACTTTAATGAACGCACTCACCCATGCGGATGTTTTGGTAGAGCATCACCTTTTTTCTACTTTGGAAACACGCACTCGATTATGGGACCTCTGCCAAGGCCGAAAAGTCATGCTGTCAGATACAGTCGGCTTCATTGATAAATTGCCACATCATCTGGTGGCTTCATTCCGAGCGACCTTAGAAGAAGCAGCCCAAGCCGATCTTTTGCTTCACGTTGTGGATGCTGCTCATCCAGATGTATTCCATCTTATTGAAGTTGTCGAAAACGTATTGGAAGAGCTTGGCTTGGGAGAAAAATCACCACTGCTCGTTTTCAACAAAAGCGATGCAATCACAGATCCTGCTCTATTAGCTAATCTTCAGCAAAAATATCCACAGAATGTTGCCATTGCTGCTAAATATGGCCAAAATTTGGATCAATTGGCTAAACGTGTTTTGGAAATGATTGAGGCAGATATGGTAGATCTAGTGGTCAACATTCCTGTGACTCAAGGCAAATTATTGGCTTGGATCGAAGAATATGGCAGGATTTTAAGTAAAGAATTGCAGGCAGAGCAAGTCGTCTTCCATGTACGTTTAACCCAAAGCAATGCCAATTGGCTAATGTACCAACTAACGGGTGAATCTCATAATAGCAAAAAAGATTGGCTTGCATAACGCGATATCGTGTTTGGAAAGGAATATTTCTTGCGCATTCTTAAACTGATGGTGGAAGGTTTTACATGCTACCGCAAACAAGTAGAATTGGACCTAAGTGACTTGCATTTGTTTGCAATCACAGGGCCTACAGGCAGCGGAAAAAGTTCCCTGGTAGATGCAATGATTTTTGCTTTGTATGGCCGGGTCCCAAGGGTTACTACAGAAGTTTCACATCTCATTTCTCAAGGCTTGCCAAAAGCTTATGTTTTGTTGGAATTTACTGTAGGCAATCAACGGTATAAAGTTGGCCGAAGTCTGCATATCACCAAAGGCAGCCAGGCTATTTTAGATAGCTTTGAGGAAGAGCAGTGGCGTGGGATAGCATCTGGTGTGCGGCAAGTCAACCAGCATATCCTGCAAATTTTAGGCTTAGATTATGATGCTTTTACGCGCTGCATTGTGCTTCCTCAAGGAGAATTCCAAAACTTTCTACACGATAGCAAAGGCCGTCAAGACATCCTAACCCATCTGCTTGGCTTGGAAATTTTAGGAGAGATGCAGAAAGAGGCATCTCAAAATTATGATATTACTAAAGAACGCATGAAGACCATTCAGCAGCGCTTAGATGAAGAATTCGCACAGTTTCAGCCTGAACAAATTCAAGGTTTGCAAGAACAATATCAAAATGCTGTTACCCAAATTGCCCGCGTGCAAAATCAACTAGAATTACTGTCCAAGCAATATCAAGAGCAGCAAGAAGTCTGGCAGTTGCTGCAACGAATTCAGAAAGACGAAAGTCTGTATCAAAGCCTGATTCCTAAAAATCAAGAATTGGAGCAGCTCGAACAAAAAATTGCGCTTACCCGTCGTATTTTGCCAGTTCGGCCCCAGTTAGAACAATATAAAACCTTAAGCGATCGTTTATCAAATTTAGTTCAAAAGCAACGTACCTTGGATGCCAAAAATCAAGACTTACAGGCTCAATATGCTGCCCATCAAATTTTTCTAGAACGTGCTATTGCCAATTACGCCTTGCTTCCCCAATTTGAAGCTAGACTTGAAATGCTTAAAGAAGCCAAACAACTTTATAGCCAATTGGCTTTGATTCAGCAAAAAAGAAACGAAACCAGTGTATTATATCAAGCAGAATTCGCTCGTGAGCAAGAAATTCAAAAACAGCAGCGCATGGCCTTGAATGCCAAACAAACACTTCAGCAGCAATTGCAACAAATTCAACAGCAATTGCAAACTTGTGGAACCCGCAGGCAAGAGCTTTTGAAATTTCAAGGCGCAGAGCCATTGTTGCAGTTGCTCAAAGAAGCGTATGAAGAGTGCCAACGCAAGACCCAGTCTCTCAAAGAAGCTTGGCAAGCCAGAGACCAACGCCAACAATATCTCCAGCAATTGATCGCCGCACATCAAGTCCAAGAAACGCGGATTGAAACTCTACAACGAAATCAGCAAGCCATTGGAGACAAAGCTGCCTTGCAAACGCGCAGCCAGCAACTGGATGAAGCATATCAAATTCAAGAACGCATTCAATACCACCGTCAAGAGCAAGAAAAAGAACTGCAAAAGCTCGCCCAAGATGCTGCTATGTCCAAAGATTGCGAAACAATTGTCCAAGGATTGCAGCAAAAAATCACTGATTTACAACAGCAAGTGCAGCAATTGCAAAAAGAATGGACGATTGAGCAAGAACGCAAAGCAAAGCTAGCACAACAATGGTCATTGTATCAAGAAGCCTTACAACATAAGAAAATAGCCGAAGGTAGATTGGCAGACCTTGCTGGTCAACAACAACAAACTCAAAAAGCACGTGAGCATGCGTCTCAGCAACTTCAAGCAAATCGGGCTCAACAACAAGAACTTCAAGCAAAATTAGAGCAGTATAAAAAAGAATGGCTCCAAGCGTATACGCAAGAAGTAGCATCCAAACTCAGACAACATTTAGAGCTGGATTGTCCATGCCCTGTGTGTGGCCAAAAAGTTCATAAATTACCTCCTCCCATTCAAAGCCAATTTGCCTGGACAGCAGAGCAATTTGAACATGCCGTGAATCAAGCACAGCAGGCAGCAAAAACCATAGAACGAGCGATTGCTGAATCCGAAGCCAAAATTGCTGCTTGGGATGAGACGGACAAAAAAAATCAAGCAGAGATGATGGCACTGCAACAACAAATTCAAACCATAGATATCCAATTGCAAGAAATTCAAGCAATTTTGGCCACGGTCTGCAAAACTATGGATTATGAAAAAGAATTACAGCAATGCCAAACACAATGCAATCTCTTAGAAAAAGGCCATCAACAGTCCGCAACCAATCTACAAGAGCACCAAACTCAAATGCGCGAAAAGGCAGCCTTGGCACAGCAAATCCTCCACAGAATGGAAGAGCGGCAAGAAACCATCCAAGCTCATATCAATCATATTCAAACATGGCAAAGCCGTTTACAACCTTGGATTCAAGGCATTTCAATTGCAAAAGCAAGAGACGAAGTTCGACAGGCATTGGCCAAAATCGAAGAAATCCAGCAGCAGCTTTTACGAGAAGAAAAAAACTTGGCAGACTTAACATTACAAAAAGAGCTAGCATCTCAAGATGTTGCAAAAGCAGAGAAAGCATTGAAAAATGCAGAAGAAGAAAAAGACCTTGCATTCAGCAATTACGGAAAAAAGCAAGACACTGTACGTCAGCAATTGGGCATGAATGTTGTGCAAATTGGCCAAACTATTGCAGATGGACTCAAACAATTGTCCCAAGCCAATGCTGACTGGGAAAAGCTTCAGCAGCAAAAAAGCGAAATCACAGGGAAGATCAGCGAACGTGACATTGCACTAGCACGACAAGAGACAGCATTGCAAGAAATCCAAACAAATTTGCAAAATCGCCAAAAAGCTCTGGCAGAATTCAACCACGAAATGGAGGAGATTAAACACAAAATCCAAGAAATTACCCAAGGCGAACCCGTGGATTTATTATTAGAACTCTGCAAAAAGCAAAAGCAAGATATTCAAACAACACATAGCAAAGCACAAGAACAAAAATTGAAATTAGACCAAACCATCCATCTGCTGCAAGAAGAACAACGCCTGTTGCACGAAAATATCCAGCAAACTCAAACCGAGCATCAAGCACTTGAGATGGTGCTCCAGAAGTTGGCTGTAGAATTTCAAGTCTCCCAATTTCAGGATTTGCTACGTTTGGAAACAGACGTAGAAATGATTCCGATTTGGGAAAAGCAATTGCTAGAACAACGTCTCCAGCTTCGTGAAATCGAAAATCGCCTAAAAAGCGCACGCGAACAATTAGCCGGGAGATTCGCTACACAAGAAGCATTGGTCCAAACACAACAGGAAATAGATTCCCAAAACAAACAATTGGCTTCTTGTATGAAAGACCAAGGCAGACTCACACAGCTTATCCAACACGCAGAAGAAGCAGCACGCCAAGCCCAAAGCCTGCAAAAAGAAATGCTAGAGCTGCAGAAAAAAGAAGGTGTCCAAAAACAGCTTGCCCTCGACCTACGATCCAACCGTTTTCAAAGCTATGTGTTAGGCCAAGCCATAAAAACCCTAGCCGAAGATGGATCCATTCAATTGGACTTGCTTTCAGATGGTAGATATGCTTTTGTTGCAGATGACCGAGAATTACAAATCATGGATCATTGGAACCAAGATGAACTCCGGCCTGCCAAAACCTTAAGCGGAGGAGAGACCTTCATTGCTTCCCTTTCCCTAGCCCTTGCCTTAGCCGAGCGCATTTATCAACTAGGGCAACAAAGCGGTGGCAGCGCAGCCCTAGAAAGCCTTTTCCTAGATGAAGGATTTGGCAATCTGGATGAAGATTACTTAGACATTGTGGTCAAAGCATTAAGCAATCTTCAAGGAACTGGCCGCATGATCGGAATTATCAGCCACCTGCCTATTCTCAATAATTATATGCCTGCTCGAATTGTGGTACAGAAAGAACGCGAAGGATCTAGTATTGAAAAGATTAAGACGTAATGCTGAAATTTCGCATATTTTTATAAATTATTTTAAATTTTAAATTATTTTAATTTATTTAGACACGCTGAATTGGTACAGCTATGACTACCTGATGGTTATGAGGCAGCATACCATGACTCGTGACATAAAATTCAAAGTTTTCAGCTTACGTCTGAGATGCAGGTGAATCCAAAGTTTTTCTATAATGGTTACGTTGTATGCAAAAAGCTTTTGCACGATAAAATTTTTCAATACTCGTTGCTCCATGATCCAAGCCACAGCTTTTATTGATGCCAACATATAACACAATGCAAAGCATTTTGTTATAAAAACAATCGTAACAACTGCGGCTGTATATTCACCAACGCTTGCGTTATGACGCAACTGAATTGGGTGGATTATTGTACCAAAAATAGGTGATGACTATTTCAATAGCTCTGCGGATGGCTTCATTGATCGGGTACATGACATCGCAAAGCCTTGGATCAATGCCATAGACTTGCCACCTATATTCAGCGATCGTTGGAATTTTGATGCCCAGCAAAAAAATATTGGCGTATGCAGGAGCGTGCTTGAGCCAAGAGCAGGCCACTAACTCTGGATTGCCAAACTTATCTTCGCGTGTTGAAAAACCAAACAAACGACATATTATCCCTCGATATGGATACATACGGCAGCCTGGGACTAGGCTTATATCCTGAGATGCTTTCTGCTCTGGATTGAGTAAAATGCACTGCTCGGGTTTGGCTGCCAATTGATGCAGATACCTCTCATGCCACCCAAGGTCATAGATATGTTTGGCCAATGGCAAAAATTCTAAAATCGTTGCTTCGATATCAGGATTTTCACAGCAATGGGTGCAATGTGAACGACAATCTAATCCGCTGCTGTGCTTGAGTTCTTCGATCTCTTGATCCAGTTGGGAAAAAATGCTCTGAACCTGGCAAATTTTTGTTTCTAAATTCATAAAATTTCCTCAAAAAATTTTTCTCTTTTTATGGATTATATTCCAATATGTTACGATTTTTCAAAAAAATAATCTAAAATTCTTTGACAATCTGCAAAAAAAATGATATTTTTTTCCAACCAAATCAATGGTATTTTTGTTTGTCAAACCCTCCGATCCTTAAACAACCCTTCTTTATCAGGGGGCAGAAAAAGAATGGCAGATTTTTTGGAATTTGTCAATGTTTCAAAAAGTTTTGGCTCCTTAAAAGTGCTTGATAATGTCAGCATCACTGTGCAAAGGGGTGAAATTTTCTCTTTATTAGGGCCAAGTGGTTGTGGTAAAACCACGTTGCTTAGGATTTGCGCAGGCTTTGAACAGCCTGATTCAGGTAAAGTTCTCTTGAATGGCAAAGAGATCACTCCATTACCACCTCATCGCCGTCAAGTGAACACCGTTTTCCAGAGTTATGCTTTGTTCCCCCATTTAACGGTTTGGGAAAACATTGCATTTGGCTTACGCATTGCAAAAAAGCCTAAAGCTGAAATTCAAGATAAAGTTGAAAAATATTTGGATATGATCCAAATGACAGATCATGCGCAGAAGAAACCATCCCAATTGAGCGGTGGACAAAAGCAGCGAGTTGCAATTGCTCGGGCTTTGATCAATGCACCGCAAGTCCTTTTGCTAGACGAACCGTTAGCAGCTTTGGATTTGAAGTTACGCCAACGGATGTTGGTCGAACTCGATGAAATCCATGACAAGGTTGGAATTACATTCCTTTTTGTCACCCATGATCAAAATGAAGCCATGAGCATCAGTGATCATATTGCAATCCTTAATGCAGGCCGATTAGAGCAAATGGGCAAACCTGCTGAAATCTATGAAGCTCCACGAACCAGCTTTGTGGCTGCATTCATTGGAGATACCAATTTCTTTGATGGAGTTGTGATTGAAACCAAAGAAACAGAATACAGCCGTTTGCACATTGATGGTTTTGTGGATGTCTTGGTTTACAATGATAAACCTAAAAAAGTAGGCGATTTCGTTCATTTGAGCGTTCGTCCAGAAAAGATCAGCATTGCTCATGATGAACCTGCAAAAACCGAAAAAAATCATAGAAATTTAATACGTGGTAAAGTTGAAGATGTCATTTACCTTGGTGCCAACACCAAATATTGGGTGCGTGTTGGTGAATATAAAATCGCTATTTCCAAACAACACAAACGTTTTTTGCTAGATGAAAAGCCCATTTTGTGGGGTGATACCGTCTGGTTGTTCTGGGAAGCAGATGACAGCTACATGCTCGATCGCTATCGTGCAGAAGATGAGCAACTCTTGTCTTTGCCTTCGAGCGTTGATTAAAAAACTTTGGAATGTGCGTAATCCAAAGCAAGGAGTTTTTATGAAGTTTCGGGGTAATCCCTGTCGTAGAAGTTCTTTTGTTTAGGACAATAAGAAGAAAACATGAAACTAAGTGCACGAAAAAAACTCAATGAATGGTTGATCACACTTCCTTCCTTGACATGGCTGGCTATATTTTTCCTCATCCCCACCATTGGCATTTTTGTCATTGCATTTAAACCAGCCAATATTGATGGAAGTGTTGGAAGCGGTTGGACATGGCATACAATCTTTTCCATGAGCGATCCCAACTATCCAGCCATCATCTGGAGAACGATTTGGCTCACGTGTGTGGGAACAGCGATTTGCCTGCTTTTGGCAATTCCGATGGGATATTATATCGCACGTGTGAGCCCTCGTTGGCGCAATTACCTCTTGATGTTGGTAATTGTGCCATTTTGGACTAATTTTCTGATTCGCATTTTTGCATGGAAAGTGTTGCTTCATCCTGAGGGGATTGTGAAGCAAATTCTGCTTGCTTTAAATTTGGTTGAACCAAACACCATTCTGCTGTACAACTCTGGAGCAGTATTGCTGGTGATTGTGTATAGCTATTTGCCATTTGCTATTTTGCCCATTTTTGCAGCAGCAGAAAAATTTGATTTTAGCCTTTTTGAAGCTGCTTTGGATTTAGGTGCAAATCGTTTTCAAGCATTTATCAAAGTATTTTTGCCAAATATCAAGGTCGGGTTGATCAGTGCTACCCTCATGGTCTTTATCCCCGCATTGGGATCCTATATCATTCCCGAAATCGTAGGTGGACCAGATGGCGAGATGATTGGCAATAAAATTGCGCAAAGAGTCTTTGTAGATCGCAATTTACCACATGCCAGCGCGCTTTCTGCGATTTTAACGTTTGTAATTATGATACCTATGCTTGTTGTGCTCACTGCACAAAAACGGGAAGAAACAATTCCTCAGAAAAAAGTAGGAGGACGACCATGAGAAGTAAAATTCCATTCTATACAACTATTTGCGTCCTTATATTTTTCTACCTTCCGTTGCTTGTGCTAGCCGTCAATTCTTTCAACGAATCCATGTACGGAGGAAGCTGGAAAGGCTTCACCTGGAAATGGTATATCCAACTATTTCATAACCAAGAGATTTGGAATGCATTGCAAAAGTCGCTTCTCATCGGCATTGCAGCGACTTTGATGGCAATGATTTTAGGCACCATGGCAGCATTTGCTCTCCATCGCTATTCCTCGAAACTTCAATTTTTTCATTATACATTGATTTATACCCCAATGGTGGTTCCAGAAATCCTGATGGGAATGAGTTTATTGCTGTTTTTTGTGGCATTAGGAATTGATCTGAGCCTGGTCACCATTTTCATTGCACACGTAACTTTCTGTATTGGTTATGTGGCTTTGGTTGTGCTAGGCCAATTGCAAGAATTCGATTTTTCCATTCTGGAAGCCGCGATGGACCTAGGTGCAGATTGGTGGACTGCTATTCGGAAAGTCCTTTTACCTTTGCTCGCACCAGGGATTATTGCAGGCGGACTTTTGGCATTCACGCTCTCCATAGATGACTTTGTGGTAACCTTTTTCGTGGCCGGCCCAGGTGCCACCACCCTACCATTGAGAATCTACAGCATGATGCGCAAAGGCGCGCCCACAGTGATCAATGCATTGTCTGTGATATTGCTCATCATTACATTTATCATTGTATTTTTTAGCCAACGGCTTCGTCAATCAAAACCTTAGTGATTCAATCACAAAGGCAGCGAAAATGAAGGGTGCATTTAACTTTTTTTCATGGTTGAATTTTACATTTGTTTAACAAAAAGTATTGGAGAAGGCTATGATTCGTATATTTTTAGTACTTTTGTTTAGCTTATGTGTTCTTTTCATGGGCTGTGATAATTCTAAGTCTGCTTCACCAAAAGTGCTGCATGTTTTCAATTGGGCAGATTACATTGCTCCAGAAGTGCTCCAAGAATTTGAAAAAACATACAATTGCCAAGTTGTGGTGGATAACTTCGAATCCAATGAAGCAATGTATGCAAAGATTCAAGCAGGTGCCAAAGGCTATGATGTTATTTTCCCAAGCAGCTATATGGCGAAACTGATGAATGACAAAAAGCTATTGCTGCCATTGGATCACAAGCTTTTGCCTAACCTGAAATACCTTGATCCACAACTTTTGCCCATCATCACCCAAGACCCTACGATGAACCATAGCGTGCCTTACCTCCTCAGCATGGCTGGCCTTGGATACGATCCTAAAAAAATACCCAACTTTGAGGCATCTTGGGCTATGTTTGATCGCCAAGACTTAAAAGGCAAAATCACCTTGCTCAGCGATATCCGCGAAACCCTTGGAGCAGCCCTTAAATTCCTCGGTTATAGCATCAATACAATCAATGAAAAAGAACTTGAGCAAGCACGCGATGTGGTCATTCGTTGGAAAAAGAATATCGCAAAATTTGCAGTAGAAGATGCTAAAATGGGCCTTGGCTCTGGTGAATTTGTCATGGTCCATCAATATAACGGCGATATCTACCAAGTCGTGAAAGAAAACCCTGATATCCAATTTGCACTTCCTAAAGAAGGCTTCTCCCTTGCAAGTGATGACATGGTGATCCCAGACGGTGCTCAAGAAATTGAATTGGCCCATCAATTCATCAATTTCTTCACAGATCCCAAGATTTGTGCAAAGAATATGGAATTCTTACGCTATGCCTCGATCAATATCGAAGCCCGCAAATACTTAAGCCAAGAATTCTTACAATCCCCCGCAGGCAATGTAACCCCTGAAATCATTCGACGTGGGGAAGTTATTAAAGAACTAGGCGATGATGTGGCAAAATACAACAAAGTCTGGAGCCAAGTCAAAGCCGCAGAGTAAGCTCTTCCTTGCTGATCATGTTTTTGGGAAGGGAACCAGCTTTTTTTGAATTGACGTGTGGTTCCCTTCCGCCAATTGCAGCAGATGCTGTCGGTCGGTTCTAGCCGGCAATGAAACACACCAAATCGAACATATCAGCCCAAGTCGGTCGGTTCTAGCAATTGCAGCAGATGCTGTCGGTCGGTTCTAGCCGGCAAGCAACACACCAAATCGAACATATCGGCCCAAGTCGGCCGGTTCTAGCCGGCAACGCAACACAGCAAAGAATGTGACTTGCCTTTGGCTGGTTTTTGGGGCACTGCTGAATTGGCACAGGCCGATTTTAACTAATCTAGTACATCAACCCAATGCGGTGTAGCGCGTAGCTATGCCGCATTGTTGCTTATGTGCAAGAGCACGCAATTTCCTTAGCAAACACCGCTATTGGCAAAATAAGGAGTTTTTCTATGGATGAAAAATATCAGCAACGCAGAGAACATATAGACGTATTTTTTGTGGAATCCCACCTTGTCCCTGGACAAACCAAAATCGTTCAATCTCCCAATGGCGAGTATGAACTCACCATTGACCAATATACAACTAAAGAAAGCTGCTGGAATTACTCCAGAGGGCTAGTAAAAAAAGTATCTGATGGAAGCCTGATCGCGGATGTGAAACGAAACTATAGCCATTTCTGGTATTGCTGGCACAAGCATCAAAATTCCTGTGCCTATCTGATATGCGGCGAAGACTACCAAGGCTACACAGTCATAAACCTCACCAAACGCCAAGTCCATACCTATTTCCCTCCCGCTGCATACGAAGGCATGGGCTTTTGCTGGGTCGCAGGCATCCCATCACCAAGCAGCTCTATTTTAGCCATCGAAGGCTGCTATTGGGCGTTTCCTTATGAAATTGTCTTTTTTGATTTTTCCAACCCCGACGTTCTTCCATACGCAGAATTAGCCCGAATTGATGCTCCAGATGTCATCAAAGGATGGAAAGACGACGAGACTTTTGTGTACGAAGCCGAACAAAAAATCCGCAAAAGCGATGGAAAACTCTATGATGACCTTTCCGAAGAAGAACAAGCCGAATTAAACAAAAACCCATCCCTCATGGACAAACTCACCAAAACCATAGAATATAAACCACGCCAACCAAAATAATGCAGAAATGTACGACTAGGGATGTCTCCAAAAGTGTATGTCCTAAGATATGTTAGTCATGGAAGGCTCTTGCCCCCATCTCTGGCAAGTGTAGATTTTTTCATTCATTCCGTGAAACCATACGCGCCTACACACGCATAATATTATGATTATGAACAGCATTCTGCTATATCTTTTTGAAATGGTCGTCGTTTGTATTCGGACGTAGGGCGACCAGCCGGCCGCGCCCCATCTCGCCCCATTTCGCCCCCATTTCGCCCCCATGCTAACCCAAACCATACAGGCCACTTTTATGGCATCCGGTTCTACTTGCCCATCGCAGCACCTAAACTTTGCAATGTCTTGAAAAAATTGGGAAATGAATCTTCGGTGCAGGCTGTGTCTTGTATCAGTGTGGTGCTTGCGGCAGCTAATGCTGCGATGCTCAGTGACATGGCAATGCGATGATCGTCGTGGGTTTGGACCTCAGCACCATGGAGTTTTTGATGGCCTTGGATTTCAAAGCCATCTAGGGTTTCTTGGATTTGGGCACCCATTTTTTGAAGCTCTTGGGACATCACGGCTAGACGATCGCTTTCTTTCACGCGCAATTCTTGGGCACCTGTGACGATAGTTTTTCCGTGTGCATGCAAAGCCGCGACCATCAAAATCGGAAATTCGTCAATCATCCGCACAACCCAGGGGCTTGGGATGGTTATGCCGTGAAGGTCGCTATGCTGGACCTCAAGGGTGGCAACTGGTTCTTGACCTTCGATGTGTTGTTGGAGTACTTGGCAATTGCCGCCCATAGCAATCAGAGCATCCCATAATCCAGTGCGCGTTAGGTTCATGTTGACATTGGTGATCGTGATTTTGCTATGCGGAAGGATCAAGCCTGCCACAATCAAAAACGCGGCCGAGGAAAAATCTCCGGGTATATAAAAATGCAGTGGTTGAAGGCATGCCGGTCCTGTGATGCAAATGGAACGATCTTGAATGCAAAGAGGCACTCCCATGGCCTGGAGCAATCGTTCCGTATGATCTCGGCTCTGCTCTGGCTCTGTTAGAACGGTCGTGCCTTGAGCAGAAAGCGCAGCGAGTAAAATCGCGCTCTTCACCTGGGCACTAGCTATGGGAAGTTGATACTGAACCCCTGTGAGATGGGCAGGTTCAATATAAAGAGGTGCATGCCCATCTGTGGCATGGATACGCGCTCCCATTGCCTGCAATGGCTTGACAATCCTCTGCATGGGCCGCTTGCGAAGTTGGCTGCTGCCATCTAAAACACTGGAAAAAGGTTGCCCAACCATGATGCCAGCCAAAAGCCGGACACCTGTGCCAGCATGGTGTAGATCAAGTGGACAATGCGGAGCATGCCAGCTCTGTGGATGAATTTGGATAGAATTTTGCTCTACAATGACCTTTGTCCCTAATTGCTGAATCCCTGCTAATGTCGCGCAAGTATCCCCACTCTGAAGCCACCCATCAATTTGGCTGGTTCCTTGCGCCAAGCTTGCTAAAAGCAGGGCACGGTGCGTTAATGATTTATCCCCAGGCACAGTGCAGGAGCCTTGTAAACTTTGTGGGCCAGGGTGAATTTGGCAACATTCCAAAATAGTTCCTTTAAAAAAAGTTTGGCCCATACGGGCCAAACAGTAGGAGGAGGAATATGAAAGTAATGAAAAGTAATCAATCGCTTTTATTTTTTTCTTGCCATTAAAATCTTGCTCACTCCCCACAGGAGGGAAAGGGTGATGACAAACAGAATGCTCGTGACAATTCCCCAAAATACGTGCTTTTCATCAGGTTGGTTGGAGATGCTGAGCACAACTTCCATCAATCCAAACGCGGCTGTTGCTGAGATAAAGATGTTCACTAGTTGAATGCTTTTGTTGGTGCGGAGGGTGTATTCCTGAATCACGTAGTCTGTGGCTAAATCGCGTTTCTTTTCCAACTTTTCCTGAAGTTCTGGAATGCGATGCGCTTGCCGAGCTTTTTCCAGAAATTCCTCGCGCGATGGATAAGGGGTGATGCCAGAACGATAGGCAATCAAATCATGCATGGTCTGCTTTTCTAAAGCCAGCATCTTTTCTGGCGTTGTGTTCTCACCTGCGATTTCACGGGAGAGCAGCACACTGTATAGATCAATCAGGTATTTTTCGAGATAGACCCATTCCAACAAGGAACTGTAATGGCATGTGTTGTATAGCACAGCCGCGTACCGATCCTTCATCTTTTTGCTTTTGAAGGTTTCGTCAACAGTTTGCTCAAAGCTTGTGTCCAAAAGCATTAGATCCGATAGTCCAAATGTATAAACAGCCACTTCTTCATCGCTCGCTAGATCATGGCTAAAGCTTTCTGCAACAATATCATCGGACCTGGTTTCATAATTTCGATCCAGGCAGCCTAGCCCCCGAATGGCTTTTCCAAAATTTTTGACATCCGTAAATTCGCGAATGGAATCACAGGGTGGATTGGTTTTATAGACTTGGACCAGGGTCGAGGAAATGCAACGATGATCTCTCAGCGGGTTCAATTCTATTGTTTTGCTCAATGCATTGATGAACAAAGGCCGTAGTAATTCAGATGTAAAATCTTTGAGATTTCCGATTAAAAAAGTGCCTTCTGGCCGTTGAATCCAACGAATATGCTCGAGCTTGGTGTCCCATTGGAATCCTTTGCACAATTTTTCTGGAATTTTTATCGCCAGAGTGCGTAAATTTAACCGTGCCAATTCAATAGCATCTTCAATGGAATAGCCTGCTTCACTTTGGAATCGAATATGCAGATTGGTGATCAAAGCACCGCTTCGATGCAAAGAAGGATAAACCTGGGCTGTGTAGCATGGCCCTTTGGCAAATGCTTGGATAATCGTATCTTCGTTTTCATATAAAATGCGAGACCGTTGAAGCATTTGAATCTCAGGCAGTTCCAGATGGATCATGTCATACTTAGAAAGGCTGCATACTTGGCTAAAGACATAGTGCATGGTTTCAAAATATTCAGTGCTGTCGGCTATGATGTCTTTGAAAATCTCTGAAGAACGTTCTTTGCCGAAAAAGGATTTAGGCTTTCCTAAGTCAACCACATTGCGAATGATGACCGCAAAATCCATAATCTTGAGTTCAGCCATAGAATTTCGGTAAAACACCGCCTCCTGATGGTCTAAGGATTAAAAACTTCAAATTTATTGTAGCAACTTTGAAAAATGATTGCAATGGAAAAATTTAGCAAACCTGGCTACGTGTGGTAGTTAACTTTTACCAGACCTGACTGCGTGTGGTAGAAGTTAACTGTGGAATAGGATCGTCTTTGAGTAATTGATTGACTTTTTTAAATTGGGGATGATTCTTATCTCTCGCCCATTCAAATGCAACGGATTCATGACTAATGATGGCTGCGCCAGCTTGCTGCATCCTTGCCAAAGCATACTGGCGGTTTTCTTCACCTCGGCTGCTGATGCAGTCCCAACAAGCATAGACTTGGTAATTTGCAGTGATTAACTCTAACACAGTTTGCATCACACAGATATGTGCTTCAATTCCTGCTACAATGATTTGGACTTCATTATGAAATACACCCGTGTGCAGTTGCTGCAAGGTATTGACAAATTGTGTATCACCCCAGCATCCAAAGCTGGTTTTGTTGATAAGATATTTTTTCGTGCTTAGTCCTTGAAATACTTCTGAAATTTTAGGATGCGTTGGACCTAAGCCTTGTGGATATTGTTCGGTTAAAATAACAGGCACTTGGAAAAGATCAGCAAATTTCAATAAATGGATCGTGCTTGCAGTGATTAAAGTGGGAGCATAGACCATGTCCATGAGCTTTCCTTGCAAGTCAACCACTAGCAAGATGCTACGTTCTTTTTTTAATAATTCCATCTTAAATTCCTTTCTTTGTTTGTTCAATAAATTATCATAGCAGTAGCATCACGATAAAGCAATAGGAATTTTATTTTTGTGTTGCTTTTGTGCCAATTTTTTGCCAAAATAAAGCATTCTGTTTTAGCAAAGGAATCAACCATGCCTTTGGAAGAAAGATTATGGAAATGGTATGAACGACATACTCATGCAATCCAGACAGTTCTGGAAATTGCGCAGGATGTCATTCCTGGTGGCAAAATTGTGTTTCATGCGATTAAAGCTGTGCATGCATTGGCTCATGACCGGGAAGAAAATGAAAAGCAGCAACATTTAGAAGAAGTGCAGCAAGTCATTGCTGGCATTAAACCTGAGATGTCAGACTTAGTGGAAGATATTGAGCAATTGCCAGAATTTCAAAAAGCTGTTGATTCTCAAGCTGCATGCAAAGCTATAGCAGAACATCTTAAACCACAGTTAGATGATGTGTTAAGCAAAATTAGCCCAGTGATCTCGATGTCTGCCAAACGGATCAACGCACAGGCAACACCTGCGGCTGAGAAAAAATTGATCAATCAAAAGTATGAAATTTTAAAAATTTTGGGATCTGGCGGACAAGGCGAAGTATATCAAGCTAGGGATGTTGATGCAGATAAGCTAGTTGCTATTAAAATGTTGCCTGCTACTTTTTCTGAAGATCCTCAAGCCGTGGCTGCATTGCGAGCAGAATACAATCGTGTGGTGGATAAATTGGTGCATGCCAATATTGTCCAATATCGAAGCATGGCCCAAGATACCAGCTCGCAGCGTTGGTTTTTGGTCATGGATTTTATTCTAGGCAAAAATTTACGAAAGTGGGTCTTGGAACATCGAGAGCAGCCTTTGTCCTTTTCCAATGCCATTCTATTTTTGCGTCCCATTGCAGAAGCACTGGATTTTGCACACCAAAATAAAGTGGTGCATTGCGACTTGAAGCCTGAGAATATCATGATTCGAGAAAGTGATGGCCGTTTATTTCTGGCAGACTTTGGGCTAGCCAAAGAAATCCATACTACCCTCTCAGCGCGGAATATTCCCAGTGACATCAGTGGGACCTTGCCTTATATGGCACCTGAACAATATCAAGGCCGATGGCCAGACCACAAAGCCGATATTTGGGCACTGGGCGTGATATTGTATGAAATCGTGGCAGGCCATCATCCTTTCCATGGCTTATCGTTTGAGCATTACAAAGATTTGATTTGCCATGAAGAGCCAGAATGCCCTGTCGGACTTACTCAGGCACAGTGGATGCTAATGCAAAGGATGTTGCGCAAGGATCGAGGTGAAAGGCCAGCAACATGCTTAGAAGCCTTTGGCCTGCATGCTACCTCCTCAGATGCTCGCTTCCAACCTCAGATTGGGAGCCACATAGCTTCAGGCAGTTTTTCTCTGCCGCCAAGTAACAAGGCCATTGCTTCAGACCTGCGTCAGGCAGTTCAGCAAATTCAGGAGCCAGCGCCCAGTAGATTTGAACTTCCCAAGCCAAAGTCGCAAGTCCACCTTCAAGAATCATCCAACACAGGCTGCGCGGTTTTTGCAGCGTTTCTCATGTTCACCACATTCGTTGGTTTTGGAATAGGCATAGGATCTGATTATCGAGAGCCTAATGTAGGCTTATTCTTTGGCATGGCAATTGGCTTATTTTTCGCTGTAAGGACATACAAAAGCGTTTCTACATCCCATCTGAAATTTTTGGCATGGGTAGTCGGTATAATCGTTTTTACAGTAGCACTGCCTATTAGTTTTATAATTCTGACGATGCTTGGACTTGCGGTTGGTTATGATGTCACGAATGCAGGCAAGGCCATAGGAATTTTTATGGTTGTGGCTTTTATTATGGCTCTGAAAATTGCCATTTACTTTGGAAAAAAGCTTTCCAGCAAAAATTAGGTATCCTAATGATTCTGCGCATTATGGCGACCAGCCGGTCGGTAAGCAAGTATAAGCAAGTGTAAGTTTCTTAGGCTAGTTGCCATTTGATGATCATGCCCGATACGCATAATATACCGCGCTTCTCAAACAGATTCAATACAATATCCAGCATGAGTAAACCAATCTGGGCATCTACAGTATATCAATTTTTATATTGAATTCAATCGGGAAGCGCAGATAAAGCATTACTTATGTCATACGCGCGTGTAGGGGAGACCGGTCGCCCTTCTTTACATAACACTGTTTTTCGCTCAATGAATAAAACATTGAGCATAAAGCCCCATAAAGCCCCTATTGAGGAATGATTATGCAGAAAGAATCCAATATTGAAATTCCAAGCCCAGAGCGGATTGGATTGGATGAAGCAGGCAAGGGAGATTATTTTGGCCCCTTGGCAGTTGCAGCGGCGTATTTAGATTCAAGAACAGAGGCAGAAGCCAAGGCCTGGGGCGTACGTGACAGTAAAACGCTTTCGGATGCTCGTGTCTTAAGCTTAGCCAGCCAGATCCAGCAGCGCATTCCACATTATATCTTGCGGTTGGATCCTTTGGACTACAATCGCATGTATGATGGCATGCAAAACCTCAACATATTGTTGGCTACGTGCCATGCCCAGGCACTGGAATCGTTGCTCACCATTCAGCCTTGTGGTTTGGCTATTGCAGATCAATTTGCGCATGATCCTGCTGTGCTATCTAGCAAATTAATGGATAAAGGCAAAAAAGTTCAACTGATCCAGACTCCTCGCGGTGAGCGAGATTTAGCAGTTGCCGCAGCCTCTATTCTAGCTCGCGCCTCATTTTTGCAAGGCATGCAAGGACTGCGGCAAAAATACAATATTCCCTTTCCAAAGGGAAGCACCAATGTGGTGCCTGTCTTAGATCAGTTTGTGGCACAATTTGGACGATATCGGCTTCAAGAAGTCGCCAAAGTACATTTTAAACTCAAACAATTACGGAAAAACATAGAATTTTTTGAATGACTTAGAGGAACATCACTCGCACTTTTTGAATGACTTAGAGGAACATCACTCGCACTTGAGGATAAAGGAGTTTCTTTTCATGCTCATGTATAGGATGATATGGTTGGTGTTGGTATGCATTGTTTTGATGAGTTGCAGCAGCTTTTCAGATCATCTCAATCAAATTAAAAGCGATGCTGCCAGTGATCGCATAGAAGGTATTTATTGGCTTTCTATGAATATGAAAAGTCCGACTACCCAAAAACTATTGATAGAAGCCTTTCGCAAAGATGAGAGCGAAATCGTACGGTCTCTAGCTGCTCGTTTAATTGTTTTGGAAAACAACCCAGATTATGTCCCTTTGTTAGTCCTTGGATTGCACGATTCCAGTCCATTGGTTCGGATGGAAGTTGTCCAAGGGCTAGGCAGTCTGCAAGCAAAGACCACACTGCCTGATTTATCGAACCTTTTACTCAATGATTCAGATATATTCGTTCGGCTCAAGGTATTGAAAAGCATCCAGTATATGAATGCCACAGAAAGCATTCCATCATTGATTGATGCTTTGGGAGATCCTGAACCAGCAGTGCGGTTCTATGCCTTGTTATTGTTAGAGCAATTCACTCAAGAAAAACCTGGCATAGACAAACAAAGCTGGAAAAAATGGTACGAAAAGAAGTCAACAACTAGCAATCCTAGCCAATCTTAATTTCATTGATTTTTGATTTGGAGACTATCATGCAAAAATATGTATTCTTGCTTATCTTCATTTTTTGCTTGACTTTGCTAACTGCGCAAGTCAAAGAAATTGGAAGCCTTTTGGTAGATGGGGTTCCAGATATTCCTCAAAAAATTGTCGAACGCATGAATCAATATCAAAATGTTCGTTTAGCAAGTTTTGTGGATTGGAATCCATTTGGCCCTGGTATGCTCATTGCTACGCGATTTGGAGAAACCAGCCAGATTCACTATGTGGAATGGCCAGGCGGCGCACGCCAACAGTTGACATTCTTCAAAGAGCCAGTGAGCAGTGCATTATATTGTCCTGATCCAGAACGCAAAGGCTTTTTATTCGAGATGGACACAGGCGGCGGTGAATTTTATCAATTGTATTTTTTTGATTTAAATACCAGCCAACCCATCTTGCTCACAGATGGAAAATCCAGGAACACAGACCCCATTTGGTCAAATGACGGCAAATCTGTGATTTTTTCCAGCAACCTGCGCAATGGGAAAGATATGGACATCCGTGAGGTATCTTTAACCGAGCCTGGTGTATCTGAAATGATCTTGCAGACAGACGGGCTCTGGATTACGCTGGATTGGTCCAAGGACGAAAGCAAACTTTTGCTCGTGAAATATGTTTCCATCAATGAGGCCTACTTATTCTCTTTGGATATTGCGACAAAGACCCTGATCCAGTTGAATGCACAAAATCGAAAAATTGCTTATGGCGGCGCACGTTGGAGTGCAGATGGCAAAGGCGTATACTACACCTCCGATGAAATGGGCGAATTCCAAGAATTGATCTATTATGAGGTGGCCACGGGCGCAAGGAAGCGTTTGACTTCCCATATTCCTTGGGATATCGATAGCTTTACATTAAGCCAGGATAGAAAAAAATTAGCTTATGTCAGCAACGAAGATGGGATTAGCAAACTCCATGTCATCTCCCTCTGCGATATGAAAGAAGTGCAAATTCCACAACCGCCTATCTCAGTTTTAGACAATGTGCAATTTAGCCCAGATGGAACAGAAATTGCCATGACCGTGCGTGCTCCTCATATTCCAGGCGATGTATACGTGATCCGGCTCCTGACAGGAGAATTGATCCGCTGGACATTTAGCGAAGCCGGCGGCCTGAAGTCGGAAAATTTTATCGCACCTGAGTTGATTCATTATCCTACTTTTGATCAGGTAGATGGCAAACCACGCCAAATTCCGGCGTTTTATTATAAACCTCGAAATATTCAGGGTAAAGCACCTGTTTTGATTTCCATTCATGGTGGGCCAGAAGCACAAGAATTGCCAACATTCAGCTCATTTTATCAATATACCTTGAGTGAATTAGGCATTGCTATACTTTGTCCTAATGTTCGTGGTTCATCGGGTTATGGAAAAACCTATCTAACCTTGGACAATGGCTTTTTGAGAATGGACTCAATCAAAGACTTAGGAGCATTGTTGGATTGGGTTGCAAAGCAGCCTGAGCTAGACGCAGATCGTGTCTGCTTATTCGGCGGCTCTTATGGCGGCTATATGGTGCTTTCAGGCATGGCCTATTACAATGATAAGCTCCGGGCTGGTATAGACATCGTTGGCATTAGCAACCTGGTCACATTCTTGGAAAGTACCCAAGAATACCGTAGAGATTTACGTAGGGCTGAATATGGCGATGAACGCGATCCAGAGATGCGCAAATTTTTAATCGAAATCGCTCCGATCACCAATGCTCATAAAATGAAAAAGCCGCTGCTAGTCGTGCAAGGCCAAAATGATCCACGTGTACCTATTGGAGAAGCTGCCCAGATTGTGAAAACCGTTCGTGAAAACGGTGGACAGGTTTGGTATATTGTTGGGACGAATGAAGGCCATGGATTTAGAAAAAAATCCAACCGGGATTATTTTTTGAATGCAACCATGTTATTCCTGGAAAATTTCTTGCTCAAATAAGTCACACTGAAAAACATCAAGCAAGGCTACTAGAAAGCCTTGCTTGAGTTATATATGCCAGGGCAAAATTAACTCCATTTTAGATACAATGCTGTGCGGAAAAAATTAGGAATTCATAGTATTTTATATAAAAATGCAGAAAAATAGTTCTTTTTTTGTATTTTTATTGTAAAATATAGAGTAAATAGAGTTTTGCATTAAATACTTTTCTGGAGAAATCCTATGTTTGAAGAATATGAAGATATTCTAACCACAGATGAGTTAGCTCAAATGCTTCGCCTGAATGTCCGCACTGTCATCAAATTAGCCAAGGAAGGGCAACTACCTGCGGCTAGAATTGCCAGCCAATTCCGTTTTAGTAAAGAGAAAATTTTGGAATGGCTTGACTTACAGATGAATAAGAACCAATATTCTGATGACCTGCTGGCAGACATGGAAAAAGGCGAGATGGAAAAAACAATCAGCCTTTATAAATTTTTGGTTCCAGAACATATTGAATTGAACTTAAAGGCCACCAAAAAAGATCAAGCCCTAGAAGAAATGGTTGCCTTGGGCACTAAATCCGGCTTGGTCAAAAATGCAGAAGAACTGCTCAAATCCATTCGTATGCGTGAAGAGCTCAATTCAACTGGCTTGGAAAATGGGATTGCATTTCCTCATCCAAGGCAGACCAATTGGTTGATGGTGAAAAATATTGTGGTACTTATTGGTATATCCAAAGCAGGCATTGAATTTAATGCATTGGATCAAAAGCCAACCCAGCTCATCATCATGCTTGCGATTCCTATCCTACCATTGCATCTCCAGATTTTATCGCATATTGCACGCATTTTTAGAGATACTGGCATCAAAGATCAAATCCTGGCGGCATCAGATCCAAAGCAAGTGATTGAGATCATCAAAGCTCGTGAAGAATCTCTTGCCAAAGTGGCAGAAACCAAATAAACTAGGCCGCATTCTGCTCCACCTGTTGAACAGGCTGGAGTTTCATGCGGAAAATTTATGAAACTTATTTCATCTGTGTTGCAGCAACAACGATTGTATTTCCAATCCCAGGCAACACTGCCCATTGCATTTCGCCTGGAAATGTTGCATCGTCTATCCCAGCAAATCCGGTGTTCTGAAAAAGAGATTACCGAGGCTTTACAGAAAGATTTGCACAAATCTGCATTTGAAGCCTACGAAACTGAGATTGGGATTGTGCTGGACGAAATCCGAACCATTAGCAAAAATTTAAAATCCTGGGCACGGCCTAAACGAGTCTCAACTCCTTTAACCCTATTTCCTGGAAAATCTTATATCTATTCAGAACCTTATGGTGTATGCCTCATCATAGCGCCCTGGAACTATCCATTCCAATTGGCCATTGCTCCTTTACTGGGAGCCATTGCCGCTGGCAATTGTGCCATCATGAAGCCGTCGGAATATAGCCCACACACTGCCCAAATCATCGCAGACTTGATCCAGCGAACCTTTGCCCCAAAATATGTGAGCACGATCTTGGGAGACCAAGCAGTAGGGGCAGAGCTCCTGCAAGAGCCATTTGACTTGATTTTCTTCACAGGCGGCCCAGGCATTGCTAAAATTGTGATGAAAGCCGCGGCTGAACACCTGACCCCTGTGGTTTTAGAACTAGGCGGCAAAAGTCCGTGCATTGTGGATCAAAACATTGACATTGCCATTGCAGCCAAACGCATTGTTTGGGGCAAATTCCTCAACGCAGGCCAGACATGCGTGGCTCCAGATTATGTTCTTGCTCATGAAAAAATTTACGCACCCTTATTGGATGCCATGAAACAGACCATCCAAGATTTTTATGGACAAGACCCTTTCCAAAGCCCAGATTATAGCCGAATCATTAGCCTAAAGCATTTCCAGAGACTGCAAAAATTGCTTTCCTGTGGAAAAGCCATTGCAGGCGGAACAACCCAGGAATCTCAACTCTACATTAGCCCAACTATTTTATGTGATGTGGATTGGGAATCCGCGATCATGCAAGAAGAAATCTTTGGCCCGATTTTGCCTGTATTTTCCTATAGCACCTGGGACCAGGTGAAATCTAGGATCCACAGCAAACCTAAGCCATTGGCATTGTATCTCTTTTCAAAAAATGCACACATTCAAGCTTGCATGACCTCTGATTTTTCATTTGGTGGAGGCTGTATCAACGATACTTTAGTCCATGTAGCCAACCTGGCCCTGCCTTTTGGCGGCATTGGGCAAAGTGGCATTGGACAATACCACGGCAAAGCATCATTTGATGCATTCACACATCCCAAAAGCGTGTTCAAAAAACCATTTTGGCTCGATGTCCCCATCCGATACCCACCTTACGAAGGAAAAATGAAGTGGCTCAAACGATTTTTAGGTTGATGGTTCATCCAACCCAAGCTGCCCAAAGCATCATGCCTTGGGCAGTTTTTTTGTAGAATGATTGGTGTATGAGCCAATCGCTTGTTAAGAGCCGATATAACCTGGGGTTAGAAACCCCTACCTATTATACACGAATATTGTAACTTCAAGTATCATTGAGAGCTATACCAAACATCTCAGCGAGGATTTCGGGGCCCGATAGGGTTCCGTTGGC
>JAKLHB010000189.1:7145-9558 GCA_022710345.1 Planctomycetota bacterium | reverse complement strand
TTCTTTTGCCATAATCTGTGATTTGGATATGGGGGCCACGTTGCTCTTTGGAATAAATTGTTTCAGTTGCTTCAAATCTTAGATGGAATTCTTGGCTCTGATAACCCAACCAATCGTAATTACTGACTTTGAGATCAGGATGCTTGCTGTGTTGCATCTCATAAAAAGGGCATATCAAAACAACAAGCAGTCCTCCTTGATCCATAAACCATGTATTCCAATCACGGAATAGCTTGATCTTTGCGCTGATTTGCGCAAATTCTAAGGGTGCTAACAATGGAGTTGATACATACCAATATTCCACGGGCGCAACCACAGTGGGATCTTGGGGGTCCATGAGCACAGGAATGGTCGGATCAGATGGAAACCGTATTGTTTGGTTTCCTACAATTGAATTAAAACATACGATGTTTGGAGTCATAGTCTTTTTCCCTCAAATCAATGAAAAATGAGCAAATTCAAGCCCTGATTGTTTTAAAAGTTATGGAAAACGATCAACATCAAATCCAATGTTGTTCTCGAAGATACTGATAGCATAAACAAACATCGTTCCACTCAAATTGACTGTTGATACGGACAACATAAATACTTTTTGAAGGTAGATATGGTTTGATTTTAGAAAACGCAATTTCCCCAAGCCCCGGCGGATATTGCGATTCTATGCCACGGACATCCTCCAAATGAACACCAATGGTGCATTTGCCATATTTAGTAAGCCATGCTTCATGGCCCAACAATCCTGCTTTTTCGAGTAGATGAATATGCGCTGTGTTGTGCCAATAATAGATGCTACATTTTTTTAAATCACTTTGAACAAGCTCGAGTTCCTCTAAGAATGGAATTTGTGTCCAATGTGCTGCTGGCAAGATGCAAAAGCCAAGTTCTGGAAATTGCTTAGTTGCTATAAAGAGAGCACGACATAAACGATCTAAATAAGGGGCTGCAATGGCTGTCCGTGTTGCCAATTGTTCAGGTGTAGGTAGTGTGTTCAGATCCGCTGAATGAGGATTGGAGACAGATAAAAAAGAAACTGTTCCTGCCCAAACTACCACATAAGGAGCACGAAGTTCTTTTGCCTTTTGCGCTGCATGTAGCAATTGTTGTATAGCTTCTTGTCGCTCATTTTCAAGTTCTGAGCATAAATTAGGAACTTTCTTTTCCTCTTTTGGTGTTGGTAAAGCCACATCTACAATTTTGAGTGGAGAGCTGCCAATCCATGATAAAGCCAAGGTTTGGCTGTTGAGCAGCTCAAAGTAATCTAAATGTTGTTCCCAAAATGGCGCAAAGTAATCTTGCGTATTTTGAAAGCGCCATAATGTGGAAAAAGCAAGCATGACGAACCTTTCTACATGAACGTAACTTACTATATTAAGCCTAAGCCTGTAAGCTTGATTCTAGGCGATTTGCTAAGTCAAGTATATCTTGCTTGCGTGCCAATGTTTCTTTCCATTCCTCAGGAATGGCTTTTTCTCCATAATATAAGCCGGCTAGCCCACCGGCTATTGCAGCCGTGGTATCTGTGTCATCGCCTAGTTCAACAGCAGTCAGCACGACAGAGCTGTATGTATGATTTAGCAATAAGCACCAAAAGCTCGCTTCCAAAGTATGAATAACGTATGTGTCAGAGAAAATCTGATCTTCTGGATACATGGAGATGTCTTGCTGCAAAATTCTTTGAAAATGAACTAACTCTTTCTGATATGGATGATTTTGATAATATGCTAAAATGTCTTGTTGAGTCTTTTGATATGCTTGGCTAAGGTTTAGCCCAGATAAGAGGTGCAATGCAAATTGAAGATAGATGCTGCAAGCTAGTTTGGATCGAGGATGAGCATGTGTGATCCCAGATACTTCATGGATGATTTCAAACCGCTTGTCAATGGAAGTTACTTTTTCAAGATAAAAAACAAGCGGTAGAATGCGCATGAGCGAGCCATTGCCATTTTCGTATTCATGCTGGCCGCCGGATTGCGTAGGAGCAACTCCTTGAACCAAGCGATGAATGCTTGAATTGGTGGTACCACCAATATCAAAAACACTACCATGCGGTGTCCAATATTTTTCCATTCGCCATTGGCACATACGGCTGGCTATATCCTGTAAATTATATCCATTGCAAAGACTTTCTGCCAAACAAAAAGCAAGCGAGCTATCGTCTGACCACGTACCTGGCGGCTGACAATGCGGTAGTGTATGGCCAATCATGCCTGTGATAGGAGCTTTTTTTAAAGCCGCACGTGTTCTAAATTCAACAGGCACACCTAATGCGTCGCCTATGCTAAATCCAAGAAAGGCAGATGATATGTTACTACTCATAGATTCCTTCCGCCAATTGCAGCAGACGCTATCGAACGGGGTCTAGCCTGCAATGCAACACTGCTAAGCACTTAACTTGCCTTTGGACGGTTTCTGG
>JAKLHB010000189.1:0-7047 GCA_022710345.1 Planctomycetota bacterium | reverse complement strand
ACGGGGTCTAGCCTGCAATGCAACACTGCTAAGCACTTAACTTGCCTTTGGACGGTTTCTGGGGCGCTGCTGAATTGGCACACGCTGGTTTTTTACAAAAGGAAGTTCCATTCACGAAAAACAGGGAATGCTATCGTCCTATCGGCACGGTTATAGCCGGCTTGGGTACGAGTAAAGCAGATGAGATGTTACTCATACCTTTTGCCGCTTACTTCCGCTAATTGCAGCAGATGCTATCGCACGGCTCTAGCCTACAATGAAACACTGCTAAGCACGTTATAGCCGACTTGGGCCTAATACTATTAAGATAAGCGATAACCTTAGTTTTAAAAAAAGTTATCCGTGTGAATCCGTGGTTTTAATCCGTGTGAATCCGTGGTTTTAAGTAGAACCACAGATGGACACGGATAAGCGAAAATCAAAATCTCTATATATCTGTGGTTATCCGTGTGATCCGTGATTCTTTATGTTAAAGTGATTCTAATGTCGTTCGGCTTTGATCCGTTCGGCAAACGTGGTGATGGTGGAGTAAATGGGCTGATAGTGCTCATCAAAGTCTTCCCAAATTTCTTTCCCGATTCGATGCAATTCTCGAATGCGATCTTCGGGTATCCATCGCATTGGATTAGGGCCTGTTAAATCTTGCTGAAGTTTGAGCCAGGCTGCATGCCATTCTGCGATCTTTTGTGGATTTTCTATGGAGATTTCGCGTGTTTCCAGATATTTTTTGGCTGCTGCACCTTCTCGTTGTTGTCTTGGCACAGGAGAATTTTCTATTTTGTCCACGACCATCTCGGTCAGACGAGCCGGGGCCTGACGAAATTCAAAAATACCTTCCTCAACTGCTGCAATGGCTTTGGGGATTCTTTTAAATTCAGCAATTTGGGCTTTAAGTCTAGGATAAAAGGCTACAGCCCCCTTGTCTTTCAGTGAATTGCTCATTTGAGTTTCAAGAGAATCATATATAGCAATCGCTTGTTTAAGGGATTCATACCATGCACCAGGAGACTGCTTTTCCCATTCAGCCAATCTTTTTTGGCGCTCGGCTTCTAGTTTTTGTTTTTCTAAAATTCCTTCACGATACGACGGATCTTGATCAATTCGTTCATTTTCTTGTGCGATTTTCAGTATTTTTTCATGCACAGAGCGGATAAAGTAAATTTTGGATACATCTGGATTATCTTGAAGCCGATACACGCTCAATCTTCCTAAACCACGATCATATTCACCGGAGTCAATATCTTCTTGGGCTTTGGTAAGTACTTTTTCCAATTCTTCAATTTCATAATCTGCTTCTTGAATAGCATCGCCAGTATTAGAATCTATAGGCAAATAAGGCTTACCAGGATATTTTGTTTTCCATTCGGCTTGCTTATCTTGCATTTTTTTGCGTAACTCAGCCAGTTCATTTTTACGCTGTTGAATTTCTGCAAATAATTCCTTGGATTGAGACTTTTTCAAATTGCGGGTCTTCACAACGAGTGCTTCATTCAAAAGACTTTCCACATTGCCTCGATAAATGCTTAATTTTGCAATCAGATCGCGGTTGAGCAATTCGTTCATGCGGATTGGATCCAGAAGTTCATTTGCTTTTTCATAATCTTTTGCCTGAACAGCATCTGAGCTTTGTTTCAGTAAATCTTGAATGTTTTTGACCAAAGTATTTCCGGTTTGCGCTAATGGCGCAACTTCTGGAGGCAGACCATCTTTGCTGATCTCCGCTTCGTATTGCTGGATGCACGCATTCAAGCGATCGAGTGGGGCTCTCAATTCTTGCAGATAATTTTCCACACGTGATTTTTTTTCAGCCAATTGAGCCAATTGCTTGCGTTCCAATGCTAAACTTTCCAACTGTTTCAGCTCTTCGTTTAATTGGTCATTCAAAGGCACAAGGGTTCCCACCAGCCCAGGAATCTGTTGTACCATAGATTGACCAGCATTTAAAGTATCTAAGGCTGCATCTAAATTTTGTTGATCTATATACCGCAAGCTTTCTTTAACCTTGCCACGGAGTTGCTCTCTCAAGCCTTGCGCTTTTTTTAAACCAGGCTGATAGATAGCTTTGATCCTTGGGAATCCTTGAGAAGCTGGATATGTACCTTGAATGGTAGCGACTTTTTGCTCCATTTGGGCTGCCGTAGATTCCAAATTTGCTAAGCCATCCTGAGTCACTTGCAACAAAAGGGCAATCTGCTTAGCTAAATCACTGCGTGCTTTCATATTTTTAGCAAGCCGAACAGCATTTTGTGCATTTGTCTTCAATTGCCGCAGTTTGGCTAAAGGATATTCTTGACTCAACAATTTTTTCAATAAAGCTTGTGCGTCTAATAACTTTTTCTCAAAACGAAAACTTCGCACATCTTGAATGCTATTTTTCAATTTGCTGATTTCTTGTTTTGCTTTTTCTAAAAACACAGCTTCGTCTTTGTCTGGCCTAGGTGCTCCGAGTTCAGCAGGAATGCGATCCAATTCGATCTTGCATTTTTGGATTTCATCCAATTCTGCTTGGCATTGAACTGCAAGTTGATCTATTTGTTTGAACATCACATCAATTTCATATTCTAGCTTCTTTTCTTTGAGTATGTTCTCACAGGTTTGTATATGTTGGTTGAGTGACTGAATGGTAGCATCTAATTTGCCAGAATCTACTTCGCCTAAGGTCAAATGTGAACTTGCTAATTCCAAAGCTTTTTGAGGATTGGCAAGCATAGCATCTTCGATTCCTCGAAGATATTTGCTCAATTCACTCACTTGTTGCTTTGTTTCCTGGATCAATTTTTCGGTATCTGGTGGGATTGGAAATCCTTTTCCTACAGGATATTTTTCTTGCACCAATGCCCAATTTTCAACCAAAGTTTTGTTCTTTTGCTCCAGCACAACAATATGCTTTTGCAACAGCAAGCCCGCTTGCCGAATTGTTTGATCTTCTTTCTTTTTTTTATCTAAGAATTGTACTGTTCTTGCAATTTGTTGGGTACGATGTTCCAATTGGTCAAGTTTTCGTAGATAAAAAACTTTGCCCAGTGGATCTTCAAAGAAACGAATTTTGTCCGCAATATCTGGCAAATTCAAGAACCCATAGCACTGTTCCAAATTTTCATCAAATAATTTGCGAATATTCTCCGTGGTAGCAATCATGCCAACAAGATGCTGCTCGATTTCTTGAACTCTGGCCAATATCTCAGAGTCTGGTTCTGGATAGCCTTGATCTGCAGGGAAATTTTGACTCAGGTTGTCCAAGGTCTTTTTGATTTCTTGTAACCGGACCATCACTTCCATTTGATATTGGTCAAATTTCTCCAATTGCACCAAACAGAAGCTCATCTTTTCCTTTTTCAGTTGACGTTCATAGTACAACTGGCTAATCCATATTCCGAGTAAAACAAGCACCGTCACAGCCAAAGGCATGATGATATAAGGCAATCGCTCTTGCAATTTTTCTGCAAAACTTTGTGGTGGAATCGGTAATTGAAATCGTCGGAATAATGGCTGGTCTTTGATACTGATGACCCGGCGTAATTTTCGGCGTGATACAGCAAGATTGTAAGCTTCGAGAACTTCTTTGGCTGTGGATTTTTCTCCTTTGGGCAATTTAATGCCATATCTTGCCAAAACCTTGACATCTGTTTTGCTGAGTACTTCTCCAATTTTTGTGGTTTCTGTGCCATAAGTTTTCAGCCTATCCTCGCTTGGTGGAGTGATTTCAGGCACAGATAAGAGCACAGATTTTTCAAAAGGATTGTCTTCGTCATCCACATTTTCTAGGAGTTGATTATCTGGTGATGCCTCAGCTTCAGCAGCAATCGGACTGACTGCCTCTTGAATAGTATATCGTTGATATTTTTCTAATTCTTTTTTTTCTTCAGGAGGAAGTTCTTGGGCCTCGAGAATGGCTGTTCCTAGCTCTTGCTCTGTGTCTATTTCTGTTTTTTGTGGATTTAGATCAAGATCAGCGAGTTCTTCTTCATCTTCAAAAATAGAATTTGTCCAAGCCCTTGAATCTTCAGATGGAGATTCTTTTGCTTCTTCATCTCCCACTGCAACCAAAGAAGATTCGCTCAACTCTAATGGTTGAATTATATTGGAAGGTTCACCTTTTCTTTTAGGAAGTGCTAAATCAATCAGTCCTTCATCGCTGTCTTCATCATCTTCGGCATGGCTTTTTTCTGCTGGTTCAGAGAGCAGTACCTTCATGCTACAAGGATTGTCTTTGGCATGGCTACGTGCTCGTTGAAGCGCTTCTTCTTGTGTGATATTCTTTTCAGAATCACTGAAAAAAAATCGCTCGTCACCTTTTTCTTTGGTGCAAACGAGCATAGGCCCATTGCTCCAATAATATAAAATTCCTATAACATTAGAAGAAGCTAAAAAGCTTTTACGCAATCGAAAGCCAAGTTCAAAGTCAATTTCTTCATATTCTGTGGATAGAGTATCTTCATCGCTGCGTAAAAAAGTCAGTATTTTTTTGCTATCCATTTGGAAAATAGAAAAATTGTAGGATTCCTGTTCATAGCTTGCATAAGAACTCAAATTTTCTTCTCGCTCAAATTCATTTTCATCGAAATGGAATCCTATAAAGCCTTTGGCTAAAGAGACTAAGATGATGCGATGGCGTTTGCTGATTGCAATGAGTACTTTATCTTCACGGCTTTCTCGACCCAAATGCTTGCGAACTTCGTGTCCTTTAATTCCCAAAAAAAGTGATTTTGTTTTGCAGGCCTCGATGTACTTTCGACATTCTTTAAAGCTAAATTTTTTCATAAGATTTTCTCCTGCATGATCTTTAAGGAGAATACACCTATATTGGTTCCGTTTGCCTGGCCAGATTCTTTCAATATTACCAAGAAATCGCATGGTTTGCAATGTGCTGTTTATGAATGATGCAAAATGAATACAGTAGAATATGTTACAGCAAATATTTATTTGCTAAACGTTGCGTTTCAAAATCAAAGCATTTGTCTAGGACAAAAATGACAGAAAAATGATCTAACCATGACAATTCCATGACAATCTTTTTGTTACACTATACGTATTAAATACAAAGACCATTATTCATCGAAAATTGGGAGGAACAGCCATGGGTATCATTGCATTCATCTTCATCATCCTTTTGGCAATTGGATTCTTAGGACTCCCCTACGTGTGTGATATTGAATTAGATTCCCTTGAAATGGAAAATTTAGAACACGATCTTGGATATTTTTCCAAGACAGTCACACCCGTTATCCCCAAGCAAATCATCCATCATTGTGATGGAATTGCGACGATATTTCTTAATTGAGGATGCCTATGAACCGACCAAAGTTAATAAGGAAATCTTGGTTCAAGAAAATGAACCAGAGGTTTCCTTGTTTTGTTTAAGGATGCTCACTTTCATAGTCGCTGAATTCGAGATTTTAGAATTGACTTATGGCTGGGTTTATGCTACTATGGGCAGTTAAATTAGTTTTAGTAAGGAAAAAACAAGAATTTTGCATTTATTGAAACGGGAACGAATGTTAGATTATATTGAGATACTTAAAAAAATTCAACAACTACAAAATTATGACAGCAATGTTGTCGAAGATGCTCGCTCTCAGCTATCCGATTATGGAGAAGCAATTGTACCGTGTCTCTTAGAATACGCGCAAACTGCGCAAAATCCATGGGAAGCAAGATACCAAGTCTTAGCTGTTATTGATGAAATTGGTATCACTGACCAAAAATACTTCAAAACATTTGATGAATGGTTTCCCAAGGAAAAAGACGCTATTTTGCAAAAAAAAATCGCACAGATTTTGATGAACGCAGCGATCACACAAACTGGCGAAATCTATGAAACTCGCGAAGATCGGAAAGAACCTGAGGGTGCCTGGAAGATCATCCCAAGTTTTGAATCAGACGAGATTGTTGAAATCAAAGACATGCTCAAGCAGGAGAAGATTTCATTTCGAGAAACAATCACCATTCATGGACATCCAGATTTGCCCAATTATCTGGAAGAACATGCTTTAGTAGTGCCAAACTCTGCGTTTGATAAAACAGTTTCTCTCATCCAAGATTATTTAGGTTTTGACAGCCAAGATTCTGCTTTCACTGGAGAATGCCCAGGATGCGGAGTATATTGTGAAGAAGAAGAACGCTGCCCAGAATGTGGCCTTAACTTAGAAATAGATCCTTTAATTGAACTTGTTGACCATCCCTTCACACTTTTTCTCTATGAACAAGGGCGGCTAGATGAAGCATTAGAAAACCATCCAAAACGTAAATTGTTGGAAGCCCAATGGCAACGTATGAAAGAAGAATTCCAAGGTGACGAATAGTCAACCAAGCTTTGGCGCGTGCAAAAGAAAAGCACGCGCTTATTTTTTGGGCTCTGGCAAATCAGTTATGGCCGGGTATCTCGATTAAAAAATCGCACTACCTCAGGATCAATTTCGAGCAAGCGTTCTGCACAAGTCCGTTGCACGATAGCAAATTCCACGCAATTAGGGCCATTATACTCCACAATCGCTAGCATACCCTTTTCTAACTTATCACTTAGATTTTCAGTGATTTGCAAGAAAGGGATTTTTTTATCTCTTGCCACGAAATAAAATTTGCGCGGGCCATGTTCTTCAACTTGTGCAGTTTTAATCAAATCTTCCATGCGAATATTTTTTGCTTTGTCTAAGCGTTCTTGATTTTGTTGTTTGGCTAATTGTTGGTCTCGCTGTCTTTGCTCTTCTTGTTTTTGCTCAATTTCCTGCTGTCTTTGCCTTACTTGTTCTTCTCTGCCTTCACGGCCTTTTTTTTGATGATCTACTCGCTCTTCGTGTTCTATACGACGCAAGTCTTTTTTATTCAATAAATTTGCTTTAAGCAGTTCTTCTTTTAAAGACATTCCATTTTCCTTAATCACACAGCAATTTTTGTTATCAAAACCCAAGTCGCTAGTTGTTCAAAACTAGTATTGTTTGAAAAAAAGAGTAACCAAAAAATTGAAATAATGGTCAGACGTTTCCGTAACCAGCCAAAAATAGGATGGCACGTGCATGAGATCAAAATTTCGAAATGCAAGTGTTTTGT
>JAKLHB010000188.1 GCA_022710345.1 Planctomycetota bacterium | reverse complement strand
TATGAAGCCGTCGCCTATTGCTAAAAACTGGACAGAATTAGAAACAAAATGCTACAGCATGACATCGGAGGTATTTTATACCAAGCATTAAGCCGTGCTGTGTTATTAGAAAAAGGATAAAAGTATGAATTTGTCGCCTATTGCTAAAAACTGGACAGAATTAGAAGCAAAATGGCCCAGCATGACTTTACGAGGTATTTTATACCAAGCATTGAGCCGTGCTGTGTTATTAGGAGAGCAATCTCAATTAGATGAAATTGAGTGCCTTGTTAAACCTTGGATTTTGCAGAATGAAAATAATCCTCGGATTACAAAAAAATGGCCATTGCGTGATCAAGGGAGCATTTTACAAAGGCTCTTAGAACTCGCCAGTTTAGCTATTGCTCCAGTAAAAAATGCAGAAGTTGATATTCACAATGCGTTTGAAAAAGAGGTGTTTTATTATTTTTCCAAGGGCGAAACACGTCCACAAGAACGAAATAAAAGCATTCGTATTTTGTTGGTAGCCGAAGAAAATGGCAAAGAGCAAGGAATTACAGGACAATTGATTATCTCTTTAGTCAAAGATGGGCATGGAGAGATTTACCGATCTACAAGGAATGCTTTTTTAATCACAGGTCGTAAGTTTGATGAAGCTCTTGACAAGGTCCGCGAATTTTTAACAGATAAAAAGATTTGGCCGACAAATGCAGATGTACAATGGGAATTTAAACAAGAGCAAGGCAAAGAAATCCCAATAATTGAAGGGCCGTCTTTGGGCGGAGCGTTTGCCATTGTCTTATGGACATTGCTTGAAAATCAAGCAGATTGTGAGCTAGACGAAATTGCCTGCACAGCAACCATAGACCCAAGTGGAAATTTAGGCAAAATTGGTGGTTTGTGGGAAAAGCTAGGTCCTCAATGCTGCGATCTAGCGCAACGCAATTACTTAAAATTGGTCTTAGTCGCCCATGACCAAGATGGTATTCCACCAGAAGCCTTGCAAGACAATGCCAAACCTAGAGTAATACGGGTCGCAACCATTGCTGAAGCCATTGACAAAATTCGAGAATATCAAAAACCAAGGCAAGCACTTTTAGCGTATCTTCAAAAAGACTCTGAGACTTTTGAACTATTTGATCGAAGTCTTAATTTTCAAGAACATTACCAAATTTTACCTTGGTTAAAAGAGGTGCCCAAATCTGAATTACCATCTGCCCAATCACACGAGTTGCTTCGTTGGGAAGAACGGATGCAAAAACGTTCTACAAGTTATACTCAGTCCCAATGGCAGGATTATTTCAACGATACACTCAAGCAAAACACTGTGCCGCGTTTCATTGTACTTGGCCCTCCTGGAAGTGGCAAGAGTACTTTAATGCGGTATCTGGCTTGGCAAACCATGCAAAAGAAAATTTTTTTTCTAAATTCCAAATGCATTCCTGTGATGATCACTCTTCGTACCTGGGAAATCTGGGTTGCTCAAAACAAAAAATATGGCCTTCTTGATTTTTTAGCGAATTATTTTATAAATAAAGTACATGATGCTCCAAGCTCTGAGCTTTGGAAAATATGGCTACAAAATGGAGCAGTATTTCTGTTATTGGATGGCCTGGATGAACTTTCTGGCCTGGATGAATTTTTCAAACACGCCTTCCAAGATGCATTAAATTTGTATCAAACATGCCCTGCTATGGTGACTTGCCGCACGGTAAACTTTGAACAATATCAAAAATTAAGCCAGGAAATGCCAGTCTTTACCTTAGATGGACTAACAGAAGACCAACGCAATCAGTATATCCGTAAATTTCCTGCCAAGCATCCGGAGCACTATTCAGCAAAAGAGATCATCCAACAGATTGTGCAAAGTCCTCAGCATTCTACAATGCGCATATTGGCCAGCAATCCATTGCTATTGAGCATTTTTTGCTATTTGCTGGACGACCCACGTGGCATGGAATTGCCTGCTACCAGGACGCAATTCTATGAACGCACAATTTGTAAGCTACTCAGGCGAGAGGAATCAGCTCAAGAAGGATGCCCTTGGAGCCAAAGAAAAAATATTTTGGCCGATATTGCATGCCAAATTTTTATCCAAGATCAAGATAAACTGGTGTTTTCAGAAGAAAGATTGTTGCAAGCAATGCGATTTTCCTTACAGCATCAAGACGTTGATACCAATGCTCGTAGCACTCAACTTCTAAAAAATTTTATTGGCAAACCTGGGCTTCTGCGTGGAGACCCTGAATATGGCTATTTTTTTCTGCATCTTACATTTCAGGAATATCTAGTGGCTTTGGCTTTGGCTCAAAAACTCAATGAATCAAGCAAGGAAGCCCAAATCTTTCTAGGCAAAGAAGCCCACAAGATTTTTAACCTCCTGAAAAAGCAAATGCACCACCCACGATGGCATGAAGTTATCTTATTTTTGCTTGAGCAAGTGCAAGCTCCAGAAGCTTTAGCAGAACTTATACGCAGCATTTATCCAGTGTATTATATTTATGAAAATATTGAAGCATCACTGCTGCAAGCTATGAAAATACTGAAGCAAAAGGATGAACCATTATTTTTTTCCCTTGTGCGAGAAATATGCCAAGAAAAGAATGATGATTCAATCTTGCACCATCAACTTTTTTTAGCGGCCAAAATCATTGCCTATACTCAATCTTTCCAAGTTCCTGATCATGGATGGACTCATCGAATTAGAAAATGGATGCCAAGCTTTTTTGCTGGACGTGAAAATTTGCTCAAGCGCATTAGAAAACTGATGCAAGAAGAATATTTTATGGAATCAGCCTGCAACGCATACATAGCTTTGCAAGCTAGAGAGTATATTGATGACGTGATTCCATGGTTGAATCCAGATGTAGATCATCCTTCACAACGAGCGGCATGCCGAGCGATTGCAGCATTAGGCAATCGAAAGCATTTACAATGGATTTGGCCATTGCTTACAAAGGTAGTTGTTGCAACAGAAGCCTGTGAAGTTGTAAAAAAATTTGCTACTAAAGAAGATCTGACCCAGATTTTAGAAATACTGACCAAAGGCCATCCTCCTCAAGATTTGCTGGATGATTATCCTCCTCAAGATTTGCTGGATGTTTTTTTGCACTTAGCTGGTAATGATGCAATTGCATTTTCTTTATCCCTATTAGAGCAGGCAGATCACACTCAGAATAGCTTATATAACAAATGCCAACTTATTTTGAGATGCTTCAGCAAAAATGGTACCCGTCAGCACCTTCCCTTACTTTTGCCATACCTTCAAAGCAAAGAAGTAGTCGTACGTGAGAGCATTTGTGAGATTATTATACGGTTAGTGAATCATCATGACTTGCCTTTGATTCTGCCTCTTTTTTTAAAAAATCAGTATCCAGAAGTTAGAATTTATGCTTGCTTAGCTGTGCAAAATCTAGGAACGCGAAATGACCTAGAGCATTTACGTCCTCTTTTACAAGACCCTTCTCCTAAAGTTCGAGTTGCCGTCTATAATGCAATTTGTAGCTTAGGCCAGGCCAATACTCTTGATATGCTGCTTCCAATGATCGAGGAACTAGAAAATTCCAAACAGCTTTCATCCGATCTATCAATCATCATTCCTAGTATTTTAAAGGCAATTTTCCGGCTAGGAACTGCCGAACATATAAGCTGGATATTACGAATTCTAAAGTGCTGTGGTAAGTTGAAACAATATCTACGATACATTGATGAACAAGCATTTGCTCGTTTTACGAAAGATGTAGATGAGGAGGCTCAAGCGCTTCTAAGCTGTCTATTAAAAGATCATTCAACAGAGTGTTGTAAATTCGCTTGCGAGATTATAGCAGGACTTAAAAAAGCAGATACATATTTACAAGCATTGAAAGATATTTTAGAAGACACAACCGATGAGGCATTACGCCGTTCAAGTCTATATCTATTAAGCACAACTCAAGCATTAGATATAGGCCAATCATCAGAAAAGATAGATATACGTAGATACTTACAGCATGCTAGCGTAGAAATACGTATACTAGCTTGTGACATTTTGACTCGCATTGGCACCCGCCAAAATATTCGAGATATAGCACGGCTCATACACGACCCAGATCGCCAAGTACGCCAAAGTGTTTGCAATTTTTTTGAAAAATGGGGCACCCCCGAAGATATGGAATTGCTTATCCCATTGCTATCTGATAATATAATCTATGATACTGGTGACTCATTTAGCGACGATACATCATTAAGTTGGCAGGCTTTTCGAAAACATGCAACCAAAAAAGATTTACCTCAAATGCTCAAGTATTTGCATGATCCTAAAGCAAGATACAAGGCTGAAGATGTCATCATCAAAATTGCTGATCGAGCAGTGCTGCCAGAAATTTTTTCTTTGCTTCAGCGTGAAGATGAACAACTTCAAAAGATTGCTTATCATATCATCATTGCATTAGGCACTGCTGACGATATTCCAGCAATTTTAGAATTACTCCAAAACAAAAACTGGAGAATCCAGCGATTTGGCTGCTGGATGATTCAAGAATTGAGCATGAAGGCCGGAATCCGCGCGAAGCAAGCTCAAGACCTAATAGCAAAATTGCGCCCATTGCTCTTAACGTCATTTCCTAGACTTCGTTATAGCGTGTATGCAGCAATTGCTGCTTTGCAAAAAATATATACCATGCAATGCAACTAACTTTAAGAAAATTTTGGGACATTGAAAGGCATTGTTTCCCCATCCGTTGTTTTGCTAAAGCAACATCAAAGGGAAATCAATGCCTTTTCATTTTTCGCTCATTCTACCGGATTTTTTGGGAGCCACTATGTCAGTCGCAACTCTTTACTTTACCAAGCCTGCGAATTCAGCAATGCCAAAGAAAACAAAAGACAATTTACTTTCTTTGCTATGTTGTTTTGCCGACTAACGTCTGCTATAATTGGCGGAAGGGTACTTGAGAGCCATTGTGGAATTCCCTAAAAAACGTTATAATCAGCATTTTTGCTCTTTATTTTTTCTGATTGCTACGGTTGCTAATGATAAGTCCTTGGACAAAATAGAATCCTCGATCCTCCACGGCTTGGGCGAATGGGATGAATTGGTCGGGAGGGACTAGGACAGAGTTTTCATAACCGCCGCCTTTTTGGGGTTGGGAATCGGTATGAAAGCCTAATTTAGCAAAATAAGCAAGGTGATTGCCAAAATCTGGTTCTTGTGAAGACTGGGCTTGTGCAGGAGGCAAAGCAATATCTAGGAAAACACGGGCATTGGCTTTTTCATTCAAGGTATTGGCCAGTGGTATTGCATCGCCAGATATGACAATGACATCTTGCTCAGAAACCAGGTATGTGTGTTGAAGATCAGCAATCACCCAGCATTGGGAAGCTATCGCATAGGTATATGCACCACTCGTGGTTCCGCATTTTTCACGGGCTGCGGCTATATCAAAGGATAAAGGCTTGATATGGAGTGGATGGGTGATTTTGGCAATGTGTGGGGTTAATTTTCGAAAATGCTTTTGCAGCATTGCATACGGAAATAAACGAAGAGCAACATTGCCAGAGCGAGTGGAAAACACTAATTCTTCTTGAACATCAAATTGTTGGGCAGGGATATATTCCAGTATCAACTCAGCTTCTTTTTCCCACCCATGTCGCAAACTTGCTGGAAGTCCCATTGCCTTGAATTTTTGATCGCTCATTTTATACATTGGCATTCCTGGATCAATGGCCAGATAATCCACACGTGCTACGAAATGAGTGCCAGCTTCATACGTTGCCCGAAATTTCCCATTTAAAACAAGTTTAGCTCCTGGGGCCAAAATTTTCAAGGTCATGAGCTGATCCTTGCCATACCATTCCCAACGAGGCGGGGCTGGTGATCGGGCTTCCATCAAAAGATATTCAACAAAATATTCGCCAAAAATGGCAAAACGATTTTCTTTAAGTTCACCCTGGATAGGCGCAAGGCAATTCTCAACCACAATAGTCTGCTTTTGATCTGATAAGCTAAGATGAGAAAGCAATAGAGAAAGACTGCTTTGATTTTCCACAGTGAGCGTGACATTGCCTATTGCCCAGGCATCAAAATATGGTTGACTTGGCTGAATCGTAATCTGCAAAAGAGAGGACTCCGAAGTTTGAGCTTGAAGACTGCAACAAAAGAACATTGAAATAACCAAAATTAAAAAGTTTTTCATAGAATTTCCCGCACTCAAACTCTCTCTTGAGGAGAGAACTTGAGCACGGCCTCCTTGTGATGAATATTGATGAAGATTGATTTCTGGTATTCCGTTTAATCTTCAGAATAGGTAAGATGCGTGAGCAACATACAATTTCTTTCTTTATTTTTCGCATTCCTGACCGCCTTACCCATACATCTCTGGCCTGCGGTCGTGGAATAGGTGGTTGTGTGTGGTGATTTGTTTATTGCGGGCAGATTGCACGGCGATGTGCCCAAAGATAATGCGGTCGCCAATGGCTGGAGCCTCGGCCACAATTTCGCCATCAGGGCCGACCATGCGGCTGTTTCCTGTGAAGCGGATGGTGCCTTCAATTCCATAGCGATTGGCCATGGCCACAAAAATACGATTGTACAGCGCATGTCCAACAATTCCTTTTTGACATTTATCTGGCAATAAAAGATTAGCAGGCAATGCAATTAAGTCCGCGCCTTGAAATGCAAGGCTCCTCCATAGCTCTGGAAAAGTCCAATCAAAGCAAATCAAGACAGAAAAATAAAGACCATGAACTTCATAAATGCACGGTTTTCTGTATCCAGGCGCGAATAGTTCTTTTTCGTGATCAAAAAGGTGGATTTTATGATACGCATGCGCCTGTCCGTTGGGTAGAAAAATAAGTGCGCTATTATAAATCTGTTGATTTTCTTGAATAGGAGCGCCGATCACGATTCCCATATCTTTTTTCTGGGCCATGGTCTGGAATGGCAACCAAATTGGATCATGGATGGTGCGGGCAAATTCCAAGATTTCCTGGGGTTTTTCAAATACATAGCCAGTGGTAGCCAATTCAGGGAAGATGACCAAATCCAGGTGTTCGAGTTTTTCCAATGTTTCTAGGACATAAGAGATATTCGCAGCCAAGTTTTTCCAGGCCGGGCAACATTGCACACAAGCAATTTGATGCATTGTTTTTCTTTCTGATCAAAAATGGAAAACGAAAGCTAATGATTACCATCTTCACTTTACTCAAAGGCCAGCATGGAAGGATCAACCCACCATATGAATACAAGTAAAAATGGCAGCGCTCCTAGCAAAAAAAAGAAAAAAACCGTTACAAAAGTAATAACTAAAAAATAAGAAGAGCTTGGCTTCTGATCTTCTAACAAACCTACTATTCCGATAATCAAGCATTCAAGACCTACTGGCACTAGAAAAGCAGGGCAAATAATAAGAACCAGTTGAGACACACCAAGCTCCTTCCATTCATCGTTACATAGCATAATAAAGGGAAAAGAGAGGGCAAATAAAAAGGTCAAAAAATGAAATCGCCAAACTTTGTTTGCCCAATTTGCATTATTTTTCCAAGATGTGTATGCTTGATAATAACGCACTCTACAAAGGTAGCAGCAGTAGCCTGCAAATAGCAAAAGAAACACAGAATGGATATCTAATCCCCTATTGAAATCGAATCCTTGCGCTACCCATAACAATCGCAAAACCATCAAAAGAAAAATCAAAAAAAACGCTATTTTTTCCATTTTACTTATATAGAACGGCTCTTCTGCAACTGGTTCCCTGGGAAGCATCTCGATGAAATGCCCACAATGCGGGCATTTATCTTTTCTCTTCTGCATATCTTCTGGAATTTGTAAGTTTTTTCCACATTGCTTACATTGTATTTTCATAAGATTGCATGCAGCGTGTATCCCTCAATTCATTGAGAGGATGAAGCTGCCTCCTCTCTAAAAGGAATGAGAACAGGTAGATTTTGTAGCCCGGCATTCATCTGATCTAAAAGGAATGAGAACAGGTAAATTTTGTAGCCCGGCATTCATCTGATCTAAAAGGAATGAGAACAGGTAGATTTTGTAGCCCGGCATTCATCTGAATCACTTTGCTCGCTTGTCTGAGTACAATTCTAGCAAATAGTCTTGCAAAGTGGTATTGGTAGGGCCATATCCTTTGTCATACAAGAAATGCTCTAGGTCAAAACCCATGCGTTGGGCAATTTGGTAACGACGATTTCGATTTTTTTCAAGGGCTTTGTATAGAATTTGTTCGACTTTTTCTGGAATGTCGGGGCGGAAATGCCGAATGGGCGGGACTTCTTCTCGGATAATCCGGAACCGTGTTTTTGAAGTTGTGTCATTGCCGAAAAGCAAATTGCCAGCCAAAATTTCATAAAAACAAATGCCCAGGGAAAATATATCTGAACGTCCATCGGTTTTGGCAAACCCAGCCTGTTCTGGCGACATGTAAGGAGCATTGCCATAGAGGATTTCTCCCTCACTATTAAACAACAAGTTGCGGGTTTTGGCCACACCAAAGTCTGTTAGCTTCACGATTCCATCAAAAGAAAGCATGATATTTTTTGGCGAAACATCCCGATGCACCACGCAAAGCAATTCGCCCTTTTGATCGCGCTTGGTGTGCGCATAATGAAGCGCACGGCAGACCCTGCTGATGATAAAGCAGCACAATTCAATGGGAATTTTTTGCTTTTGCCTTGCATGGCGATCATTGAATTCTTGCAAATGGATGCCATCAATGTATTCCATTGCAATGTAAAAAGTATTGCCTACTTTTCCCAATTGATAGACTTGCGCAATGTTTTCGTGGATTAAATCAGCCACCAATTTGGCTTCGCCAATGAACATTTCCACAAAAGATTTATCCGCAGCCACATCTTCATTGATGGTTTTGATGGCCATTTTCTTTTGAAAACCCCCAAAGCCAATTTGCCGGCCTTCATAGACCGTTCCCATACCACCAGATGCGATCTTTCGGACGAGCTGAATATGATTTTCCTGGTAAATTTCAGTTGGTTCTTCCATAATTGGCCTTTCAATATAGCATGGACATGGTTTGGCATGATCACACTAAACACGCCCTAAAACTCCCACTTGTATTACAAATTGCTGCTAAAAGGATGATGACTCTTATTTGAGGCATTTTCGTTTGCTGAACCTTATTTGAGGCTTTATTGGAACGGTTTACCCTGCTGCTGTCATTGCGTAACGCAAGGACCAACGCCATCCGGCCTTAAATTTTCGCAAAAACACGGCTTGTTCTAGCCTGAGAACGCATTGTTCTCCATAATAGAAGAAAATGTTTTTTTTGTTAGATTTAATGGTCAATGGCACAGGATGAGCTTCAGAGAGCAAGGCGATTCTGCATGGAAATTCCACAAACCCAAGGCCAAGTTCTTTGCTGATGGTCATCCAAGCCGGACATCGAATTAAAAAATGGTCTTGTTTGTCCAGAGGCATTGCCCAAGCGTGCCATATCCAAAAGCGTGGATGAATGGACGATCCCAAAAATCCTATCTTTCCTTTATGAACAGCAAAGCTCATTTGGTCCTCTTTGTGCCATTCAGGAACCATAGTGTGCTTTGCATGAAAAATTTGTGCTGGCTTGGTCTGATTTAGCCAAATTCCGGTGC
>JAKLHB010000187.1 GCA_022710345.1 Planctomycetota bacterium | reverse complement strand
CTTCTTCTCCATACCAGCAAAATATCTGATTGCCATGCCATTCTTGGATTGAAAAATTAGCAGGTGTATTCATAGTCGCCTGTGGCAAATGCCACGCCTCCTGATAGATACATAAATAAAATTGCTTTCATTGCAATTAGAAATAATAAAGGCTGGACAAATTAAAATCTAAACGCTCGCAGTTGCTTGGCCAGAATGCTGGATTAAATCAATAAACAAAGATTCAAGCGTGGGCCGCCAAGGTCCCATACTCAAAATTTCTGCCTGCGCTTTGAGCAAAAGAGGAAACAAAATTCTGGGATCATGCACATTGGCAACCAAGATTTGATTACTACTAATCTGTTTTGTCAAAAATCCTTTTTCACTGCAAAGTTTTGCAAATGTATCGCTATGTGGGCCAAGCTCTAAGATATACGTGTTTTCAAAGCCAGTGTGAAGTTCTTCTAATTTTTTCACAGAAAGGACTTGCCCATTATATAGTAAGATAATTTCAGAACATAGAGCTTCTACGTCTTCTAAATGATGGCTTGCCAATAAAATACTCAATGACGTATTTTTTTGGATATTGCGCAGGATATGAAAAAAATTTTCTTTGCCAGCAGGATCCATTCCATCTGTAGGTTCATCTAAGATCAAAAGCTCGATATTATGGCATAAGGCCTGAGCTAATTTAACACGCGATCGCTGGCCAAATGATAAATCTTCCAATTTGCGGTAGCGTTCTTCTCCCAAACCAACATATTCTAAAACTTCATGGGCTCGCTTCATGGCACTGGCTGTTTCTATGCCTGTGAGTTCGGCCAAGAAAGCGACAAATTGGACGGCTGAAATACCAGGGAGATAGCAATCTCCTTCTGGGACATAGCCAATTTTTTGACGCATTTCTCGAAAGCCTTTTTGCTCAATGGCTGTGCCAAAAAGTTGAATGTTGCCAGTGGTGATTGGAAGCAAACCTAAAATAGTCTTGATCAAGGTAGATTTGCCTGCGCCATTGGGGCCTAATAGACCTATGGTGCCTTGGGAAAAGGAAACTGAAATATTTTTTAAGACCGCAAATTTTCCATAGTGAACTGAAACATTGTGAAGTGATAAAATACCCGACATGATGCCGCCTTTAGGCTTTGTTCAAGAAATATATATAAGCAAAAAGGATAGGCTGTTACACCTATCCTCTAAAAACGCTAACTAACTAACTCAGCCCAGCAGGGTTTATTTGAAAATTTTGTAATAATCATCGCTAGGTGCGTTGCTACCGGCTGCCCAAAGGTTCCAGTTCCATACGCCGTTATTGGCCTTATTGGCACCATAATGGCAGCTTACTAGAATGGCACGACCAGCTTCGGTATAGTTGTGATATTTATAAGCAGTTGCCCAAGGATCATATACGCAACGGCCAGCCATGAAACTCTTTTGTCCGTTGTTGATCAAAAGGTTGTTCAAAACTTCAGTTTGGGCTGGATCATGAGCATAGGAATAGCCAGCTCTGTTGCCAGGAAGACCAGCATAAGGTAGATATTTGAAATGCATATCATACATCAAAGATGCTTTACCAATTGCATCGCAATCAGCAATTGCTCTGGTCTTACGAGCTTCGTCAATCAAAATACCGGCTACTGGAGTGATGATACCGGCTAGAATAGCGATGACGCTAATGACAACGATCAGTTCAATTAGAGTGAAACCCTTCATGGGACATTCCTTTCGAATGATGACAAACAGATTTAAGATACAACTTTGAAATTATCGTTCAAAAACTAGAAATACAACTTTGAAAATTAAAAAACAAGGAAACAGACTATTCCAAAAAATGTATTAGGGATCCCTCCGCTGAGGAAGACGGAGGGAATAGGCTGACTAAACTATGCTAGAAATTAAATTGGCAAGATGTCTTTATTTGAAATAAAAGACTATATCATCGCCTTGACTTTGACGATCTGCACGATTTAAGGAGCCGTTTTCGCCACGATTTGGACCATAGGACATCACACAAGTCTGCCCTGCTCCCCGTTCGCTTTGGTTGATCCGTCCACCACCATCATAGAAATAGGGGGTTCCCCATGGATCAACATCAATGCGTTGGATTGCATAAGGCCCTTTCCATCCTGGATAAATCGCAGGATTGGGATTGTTGGCTGCCAAACCATTGCGAGGATCATTCCATGCTGCTACAGTGGAAATATCATTGTCAACAGGCCAATAGGTCGTATCTTCATATAGGCGTAAAATGGCTTTTGCCAAAGCATCTACTTCAGATTTCGCTTTGGAAATCCTGGCTTCTTCCATTACATTGGTAAGCACAGGAACCATCACACCAACTAAGATTCCTATAACAGCAATCACAATGACAATTTCCAAAATGGTAAACCCTTTGGGATGATACATATGTAACCCAATTAGTTTGTTCAAACTAGCAATAGTGAATCTTGTTTGAAAAACTAGAGTAATAAGAGTTAAATTAATAGTTAAATTCAACAAATCCATATTCTCTATAAAGAGAATTAAGTATAAGTTATGCAGACTTATACTTGTTCATTGCTGCACCAATGGGCAGTTACCTGCCGTCCGCCGAAGTGGTTGGGCTCCCTGAGCTTGCTATGAGATTAAGATAGGGCTTCCAATTGGGAGTTCATCAGAAGGTATCATACCCATATCTCGCCACGTCCCTAGTCAACTAGCAACTAGGGTGTAGTTAGCCTAAATAATGGGAAAATGAAATTCCCCTATTTTTCGTAGATAATATCCTTAGGATCGATCTTTTCATCGGCTTCACGGCCAGTGATGACGACTCTTTCTTCGATCTTATCACCTTTTCTAATTTTCAGCTTGCTGGCTGGTAGATAAGATTTGTCGCCTACTTTTAAAGGATATACTTGGGAAGCAGGCAAATCCATTGTTTTTACTTCGCCAGTTTTTTCGCATTTGAGCAATACTGGGACTTTTTCTTCAACGATGAATTTTTTGCCAACTACAAAAATAACGCCTAGAGCAATGATCAACAACACGATTGCAACAGTGGTATTTCTCATCCATCCCATGTCTCTCGTCTCCTAAAGAATTGGGTTAAAAAACGAAAGAAATTGACTTTTCTCAAATTTTTCGATATTTTCGATAAGCACCAAATACACCATGCTAGAATTTTCCAAAAACTCAAGCATTATGATACTATAATAGAAATTTTCTGAAATTTTGTCAAGAGGTATTTCTAAAAAAATATGGTTTTCTCTATAAAATTTTTCCTAAGTATTTTATAAATAAAGAATAAGAAAAATACTATTTTTTTATTCCTAAACTAGCCATAATGGCCAGATACGTAATCTTCTGTGCGCTTGTCCTGAGGTGCAGCAAAAATTTGAGCAGTTGCACCATATTCAATTAACTTGCCTAATAACATAAACCCTGCTAAGTCAGAGACCCTGGCGGCTTGCTGCATATTGTGGGTCACAATGACAATGGTGTACTTTTCTTTCAACTTCTGCATTAAATCTTCAATTCCGACAATCGCAATAGGGTCTAACGATGAACAAGGTTCATCCATCAGAAGAATTTCAGGATCCACTGCCAGCAATCGTGCAATGCAGATTCTTTGCTGTTCATCTGGCAAAAGTTCTGTAGCCCTTTTCTTTAGGCTATCTTTAAGCCTATCCCAGAGCATGACTGATTGCAAAGATTCATGCACGATTTGCTCTAGCCTCTCTTTATTTGTTTCCCCATGAACCTTTGGACCGTATTCAATATTTTCCCGTACAGATAAAGGAAATGGATTGGGCTGCTGGAATACCATACCAATCCGCTTGCGTAGGCTCATGATATCGGTTTGAGCTGCAAAAATATCCTGATTTTTAAAAAATACATGGCCTTCGACCCGATTCCCTGATACTAAATCACTCATTCGATTAAAGACTTTGAGCAATGTTGACTTACCACAACCAGACGGCCCAATTAAAGCCACAATATGATGCTCTGGGATATTGATGGAGATATTGTAGAGCGCTTGAAAGCTTCCGTAGTAAAAATTCAAATTTTGGGTAGACAAAATGATGGGATCCATTAGCCAAACCTTCCTGTAATATAATCTTCTGTTTTTTTTGCATACGGTCTTGTGAAAATTTGCTCTGTACTCCCCATCTCAATCAACTTTCCCATGAGGAAAAATGCGCTTTGGGTGCCAACACGTGCTGCTTGTTTGGTATTGTTTGTGACTAAAATAATGGTGTACTGCGTTTTTAATTCATGAAGGGTATCTTCAATTTTTCCAGTTGAAATTGGATCTAAAGCAGAAGTAGGTTCATCAAACATGATGATTTCTGGCTGCAAGGCAATCACTCGCGCAATACACAAACGTTGCTGCTGTCCTCCAGATAAAGCTAACGCAGGCTGATGCAGACGATCTTTTACCTCATTCCAAAGATACGCGGCTTGGAGCGAGGATTCTACAATTTTCTCTAATTCAGCAGGATGATGAATTCCCTTAAGCCTTGGGCCATAAGCAATATTTTCGAAAATTGATTTTGGAAGTACCACAGGTCTAGCAAATACCATTCCAACTTTACGCCGCAGTTCCACAACATTCACTTGGGGGTCGTAGATTGAAGCCTGGTTGAGCAAAATATCTCCTTGGATTTTGACATTCCGATGGAGTTCTGTGAGCCGATTGATGGCCCGCAAAAGTGTTGTTTTCCCTGAATGAGCCGGGCCAATGATGCTGAGAATTTCATTTTTCATAATGTTCATGGTGAGACCATTCAGGGCTATTGTTTCCTTTTCCCACCGATTTTTTGGACAATACCGAACCCAAAGATCCCGAATTTCCACACACACACTGGAATTGGCAGAAATCATACAAGCTTCCTTTGCCAAACTAATGTTTCTTACGAATATAGCGATGCATCATCCAATAAGTGCAAATATTGATCAATAAAATACATACTACCAAGACTAACGCTGTTCCAAACGCATTGCTAATCGAAATTCCTTCTCGTGAGATGATATAGAAATGAACAGCCATGGTTCGACTGGAATCAAAAATCGAAGTCGGTGTGGCCAGTGCTGACCCTGCAGTAAAAATCACAACTGCTGTTTCTCCAACACATCGGCCAACTCCAAGCACAACACCTGTGATAATTCCTGCAAGGGATTCAGGAAGAACGACTTTTGTAATTGTTTGCCATTTGGTTGCACCCAACGAAAAACTGGCTTCGCGAAGTTCAAATGGCACAGCCTTGATGGCTTCTTCTGTGGTTCGAATGATGGTAGGCAGGATCATAAAGCACATTGTTAACGCACCAGATAAAATACACCAGCCAAAATCAAGCACAATCACAAAAAGAACAAAGCCAAATAATCCAAAAATAATCGAAGGAATTCCACTTAAACAATCTGCTCCAAAACGGATGATGCGTGTATGCCAAGATTCTGTTGTATATTCAGTGAGGAAAATAGCTGTGCCAACACCTAGTGGGGTTGCAATGCAAATCGAAAGTCCTGCAAGCATGAACGTCCCTATCACAGACGAGAAAATACCGCCACTCCGTCCCATGTCCTCGGGATTGTGCCATAAGAAAGACCAACTGATTGCAGGTACACCGCGGATCACAATATACAAAATAATGAGACCCAAAAGCATCACTGTGATGCCTGCTGCTGCTTTTAATAACCATAGCGCAAGTCGTTGTTCTATTTTGGGATTGATCATTTTGCAACTGCCTTATTTGCGATCCAATTTGCCAACGAATTCAAGCACATAATGACCACAAACAAAATAATACCCGTGGCGAACAAAGCCTGGCGATGATCGCCTGTTGCGTATCCCATTTCCAATGCAATATTGCTTGTGAGCGTACGCACAGGATCAAACGGCGTTAATGGAATGATCAAAGAATTTCCAGCAATCATGATCACAGCCATAGTTTCTCCAATCGCTCTACCCATACCTAAGATCACGGCAGCTACAATGCCTGATTTTGCTGCAGGCAGCACCACCATTTTAACAGTTTGCCAGGGTGTTGCTCCCAATGCCAGCGAACCTTCTCGGTATGTCCGAGGAATCGCCATCAGTGCATCGAATGAAATACTCGTGATCGTGGGTAATATCATAATTCCTAGCACAATCGAACAACCTGCGACAGAAAAACCACTGCCGCCAAATGTATTTCGCAAGAATGGTACAATCACCATCATGCCAATAAAGCCATACACCACAGACGGAATACCTGCTAAAACCTCAATCGCTGGCTTGAGTATATTGCGTGTTCTCGGTGAAGCAAATTCTGCCAGGTAAATTGCACAGAGCAATGCCAATGGTACACCCAGTATCATGGCACCAAAGGTCACTTCAAAAGAACCCACAATCATGGGCAAAATACCGAATTTGCCTTTGGTCGGGGCCCATTTTAACCCTGAAATAAAATCCCAAAGCCCAATTTTCCAAATGACAGGGAGGCCTTCCCAAAAGATAAAAAAAGTGATCAGGGCTAACGCAGAAATCGCTGAACAAGCAATCAGCATTAAGATAAATTTAATCCACTTTTCTTGCTCAATCATGGGTTGGTATTAATCCCTCCTGTTGTAAGATATTCGCCCCTTGGCTAGAATGAATGTATTGAATGAATTCCAATGCCATACCAGTTGGCTTTGCTTGGGTAACAAACAAAAAGGGACGAATGAGTTTATACCTTTTTTCCAAATCATCCTGCATCATATTGGCCATTGTAGGGGCAGTCCCTTCAATTGCCAAGGGTTTAACCTGGCTATTGAGTGCGCCAAATGAAATATAACCAATCGCATGAGGATCAGAGGCTACAATTTCTCGCACCGCACCTGTAGAATCTTGCACCAGACACCAATCTGAAATCTCAGCTTTATGCATCACCAATTCTTCAAATGCTCCACGAGTCCCAGAGCCTTCTTCCCTTGTGATCATGGTGATTCTTCTTTGAGGCAAGCCATGCCCCAATGTATGCCAATGCGTGATTTTTCGTGAAAAAATATCTCGAATTTCTTGTAATGTAATGTTTGATAATGGGTTAGAAGGATGAACAATTAAAATAATTGCATCATACGCAATGACAGTCGGATATAAATCTTTTTCGCCAGCTTTTAATTCACGCGACGAGGTGCCTATGTCAGCAGCTCCGGATTTGGCTGCCTGGATTCCAGCCGATGAACCTCCCCCTTGCACCTCGATTTTTTGATTAGGCTTTTGCTTGGTATAATGCTCTGCCAATTTCTCGGCAATGGGCTGGATCGAGGTGGATCCTGCAACCATGATTTTATTTTGGCTTTCGCCTTGTTTTGGCCGGCAACCTGATTGTAACCCAATGAAAATAAAAATGATCAGCAATAACAGTAAATTTTTGCTCAATACCATAAAAATCTCCAAATAGAGTTTGTTGAGATTATAGCTTGGCAATCAAAAAAAGCAATCTTTTTTCAAAATTTTCCCCAACCTGTTCAGTTTTTATAAAAAATTTGATTTTAAAAAAATTTTTTTAATTTTTTTGGTTTATTTTTGGAAAAGAATATATAATATCTTCTATGTGAGTTTTTTAAAAATTTAAGTTTCTTAGTTTAATTTTTATTGCGTATTGCAAAGGATTGAGTTCATGTTCCGTTATTTCATCTTCATTTTCAGCATGCTTATTTTAGCTAATCTATTGATGGCTGCAGATTTAGCCAATAATTTGGATCAAACCCATGCAGATAAAACAAATCTGTATGTCGGGTTTCTGGCTGCCCAACAATTTACCACCACAGCTACCGATTATGTGCTTCGAGAAGTACATCTAAAGTTATATGGAACAAGCACTAGCGCCGGTACGTATGATGTAGAAATCTGGAGCTTTAATACCACAACCAATAAACCTACATCTAAAGTTGCGACTGTAGAAACAGACTTACCTATCCCAACAAGTACGGATGTGGAAAATACCGTTGTACTCAAAAGCCTTAACATCACCCTCACAGCTTCCACAAAATATTATGTGGTAGTAAAATGCACGGCCTTAACGGCTGGTTCTTTTTATTGGAGCTATACGGCCAGTACAACAGGGACAGGCTTTCCAAGTTATTATTCAAGTTCTTTGAATAGTGGAAGTTCATGGACAACCCCTGGCCTCACTGAACCACAACGGATGCGTATTGTAGGTGTGGTCCCCAGTATGATTGTGCTCAATAGTTTTGCGGCTAAAACCCAAATGGATCACGTCACAATCCAATGGGAGACAGGCTCAGAGACAGACAATGCTGGATTCCATCTCTGGAGAAGCGAGTCTAAGGATGGTGAATATCAACAAATCACTGGATTCATCATTCCATCTCAGGGCGGAGCCACTTGGGGTGCTGATTATGAATATCATGATTTTAGCATCGTTCCATCTAAGACCTATTTCTATAAACTGCAAGACATTGATTATGCTGGGAAACACACATTTCATGGACCTGTAGCCAGCAAGTAATGTGTTGCGTATCTTGTCTTATGTTATTCGTGCTTTGTTTTATGTCAAATCCTCCAAGCTTACACTGGACGAAATGACACAATAAATTATGCCGCATAGAGTTATAAAAAACTATAAATCTATGCGGCTTTTAAATTATATTTTTCCCTTTTTTGGGAAACTCCGCAACGACAACTCAAAAAAAACTTATATTGGCTCCCAAATTTATTATATTGAGCATGATCATGCAGATCACCGAAATTTTTTATAGCATCCAAGGCGAAGGAAAATTCGTTGGAATGCCATCCGTATTCATTCGAGTTGCAAATTGCAACTTGCGATGCGTTTGGTGTGATACAAAGTATGCTTCTTGGGCACCTGAAGCGCAAGATTGGCCGATTTCAGACATAGTGCATGCCATTGAGCCATTTCCGACCCAGTATGTGGTCATCACAGGCGGCGAACCTTGCTTTGCTCCAGAGATTGCATTATTGACCCAACACTTGCATAGTCTAGGCAAACACATTACATTAGAAACTAACGGCACAATCTACCCACAGGGCATTGTAGCTGATTTAGTCTCCATTAGTCCGAAGCTCTCGCATTCCATTCCCAAAGACAGCCAGTGGGCCGAGCACCAAAAAGCCCATTGCCTCAAGCCTGAAATATTGAAGCAATGGCATTCCCATTTTGAATGCCAATTCAAATTTGTCGTCGCTTGCCCATCTGATCTCCAAGAGATTCAAGACATCATCCAACAGCTTGATCCTACGCCGGCCAATGGCCAAATTTTGCTCATGCCTCTAGGAACCACGGCTCAATCCTTGACCCAACAAAGCCAATGGGTGATACAGGAATGTCTCACCCATGGATACCGTTTCTGCACAAGGTTGCATATCTATTTATTTGGCGAACGACGAGGTATTTAAGCGATACAACAAAAAAAGGCTATGCATGCAACATAGCCTTTTTTGTTTTAAGATATCCAATGCTCTAAGGACGCAATTGCTGTATTTCTTTGACGCTTAAGTGTCTAATTTGAGCAAGTTGCTCCAATGTCATGCCTATGTGGATTTTCGGAAATTCTAACTTGTTATGCTAGAATATACTAAAAAAAGATCCTTAATCTGTATCAATCAAAA
>JAKLHB010000186.1 GCA_022710345.1 Planctomycetota bacterium | reverse complement strand
TCTCCGCGAAAAAATCGTGTCATCTCTTCCCAAACCACTCGATTGCGTGGATCGAATAAGAATCCAAGGTGTTGGCCAGGGATTTTGCGCAAGAGTTTTTGCTTGCTGCTGATCAAATCATTGAGGATTGCCGCAGATTCTGGTGTCACGATCCAATCATCTTCTCCAAACACATTAAGCACTGGGCAAGAGATATTGGAAAGCACGACCTTGCGATCTCGGATGTCCATTGTTCCATGAATCATAGCGTCTTTGATATACAATTCTTTAAAGAATTTTCTAAAGAATTCGCCAGGGACATCCACATTGTCATTGACCCATTTATCCACTGCATTGGAGAAAGCCAATGTTTTGGCATCCATTTTATCCAGACTGGTATAATAACGATGCCAACGGATCACTTCATAATAGGGCTTCATAGAGATGAACGTATAGCGAATGAGCTTTGCAGGAACATTGCCAAACGTATCAATCACTGGATCAATAGGGGAAAGGTAGGACCACGCGCTCACAACGCCGCCTTTTCTGGCCGTCATAGGAGCTGTGAGAGTCATTAGATGGGCAACTTTATCTTGATGCAGGGCTGTATAGATTGCGCTCAAAACACCACCCATGCAATGGCCTAAAAGATTAACTTGAGCCACCCCATGCTTTTGAGTAATGTATTGCACCATACCACCTACACCATCTTCCACAACTTGGTCCAAGGTAATGAGGCGATCTTCGTACTTGGGAGAACCCCAATCCGTCAGGTATACATCAAAACCTTGTTTGGTCAAATAATTCACCAAGCTCACATCAGGGGTCAAATCGTCAATGTAGGGCTTGTTGATCATGGCATACACAATCAACACTGGCAGTGCTTGAGATGGTGTCTCTGGCTTGTAGTGATACAATTTCCAGATTCCTTTTTCCCATACAGTTTCCTTGGGAGTTTGGCCAACTTGGACATCCACTGGATTTGCATAGTACTCAGGGCCATACTGCATCTTGACCTTCAGAGCATCCAAAAAGCGTTCTGTATACAACTGCACGCTTTGATCCCATTGGCCTGTGCTCATCTTGGTCGTAATTTCTAGCAAATGTTGAAGGTTGATCTTTTTGGTCTCTTTGCTGATCGCATCCATGTCTTTGAGGTATTCGGTGAGCATGTTTTGCCAGTATTCCATCAAAATAGAAGGATCTTTGGCCTGGGATTCTTGCATCAATTGATGAGCCTGACTCAATAATTTTTGATAGCCAGCCATAAAATTTGCTGTGGCAAGTTCTTGCAATTGTGTAATAACTTTTTTATCCCATTCTTGAAACATGCCAAATGTTTTTTGGTTTAAACTCTGAAGATAAGGACCTGCCAACTGGCTGCTCCAACCTTTTGCAAATTGAGGTGCCATTTTTTGGATAGCTTCTATCATGGGCTTCCAGGGTTCCCAAAGATTGGTCATCATATTGGCATTGGTGGTGAGCATTTTTTGCCAAAAATCCATGCCTTGTTGGGTGGCTTCTCCCATTTTTTTCCAAAGTTCCATTGGATCCATCATGTTCATGAAATCTTCCTTTTAAGTTATTTTGCATTGCCATTGTATTGCATTGCAAAATGAAATTTATTTATTCTATAACTTATTTTTATTTATGGTACTAAGAATTTTGAAAATAGATTTCTTTTTTATGTTGCATTGCACAATAAATAATAAACAATCCATAGGTTTTTGTCAAGAAAAAAAATAAAAAAAATGATGAAAATCTATAAGTGCTTTCTTAACAAAAAAATACGGCAATTTAAAAAATATTATTTTATTTCGCCAATTGCAGCAGATTGAATACGTTTTAGCCTGGATAACAACTCCGTGAAGAATGTAAATTGTCTTTGGATGTTTGGGCGCTGCTTGAGCTTTCTAGCCGCATGGCAAAGAAGGTAAATTGCCTTTGCTGGACGAAAAGAAATTGAAATTGATTTTTTAAAATTGTGGTGTATAATGTCATTAACGACATCTATGACCGAGTTTTTCAAAATATGGAAAAAAAAATGATTAAATTCTCCTTGGTTAAGCCATTGTTGCATAACAGCTTTGATCCAAACGCATTAAAAGTATATCGTCGCTTACGGGAATACCACCACAAGGTATATTTTGTAGGTGGGTGCATTCGAGATTTGCTACTGGGGCGCACTCCAAAAGATTTTGACATTGCAACTTCTGCAACGCCTCAGCAAATCTGTAAAATTTTTCGGAATGCACGTATCATTGGAAGACGATTTTTGATTGTTAGCATTTTCTTTGGTCGTAAAGTGGTGGAAGTAACAACGTTCCGACGATCACCCTGGAAAGATGGAACCCCTGATTCAGAACAATCCAAGGATTTGCTTTTGTTGAGTGACAATGTGTTCGGCACAGATGAAGAAGATGCCCTGCGCCGAGATTTTACAATCAACGCTCTATTTTATGATATTCAAGAGCGTACTGTGATTGATTATGTGGAGGGGCTAAAAGATTTGCAAATGGGCAAAATTAGGCTCATTGGCGATCCTGACTTGCGATTCGCAGAAGACCCAGTACGTATTTTACGTGCTCTTAAGTTACAGGCTACTCTGCACTTCGATATTGTCCCAGAGACACAGCAAGCTTTGGAAAAAAACATAGCCAAACTTTCTCGTGCTGCACCGGCTAGGCTTTTGCTGGAAATGGAAAAAATTTTGCGAGGTGGAGCAAGCTATGATTGCTTTGAACGCTTGGCGAGCGCTAATATTTTTTCAATCATCGCTCCAGATATCCATCGGATTTGGCATCAATCCAAAAATGCTGGGCAAATGCTAAAAAGCATGTTGCATGGTTTAGATTCATTGAGTCAGAAAAAACGGAACTCATTGAAAGAATCTGTCCTTCTTGCGAGCTTATGTTTGCCTGTAGTCCATCTATACAAATTGCCAGGTATAGTGGGTGATGAATTTTGCAAACAAAAATTAAGCCGTTTAGCCTCCAATATCAGCATTTCCAAAAAATTGGTTGAACGAATTAGCCATCTGATCCAGATTCAATGGCTTTTGGAAAAACCTAGATTTATGGGCCATAAAAATAAAAAATTCTTGCATAGTAGCTTGCTTCCAGATGCATTGGAAATCTTAAAAATGCAAGCACAAAATGATGCCAAGAAGCAGGAAATTTATCAATTTTGGCAACAAACTTTAGCCCATGAGCTTGGTCTCAAAGCTAGCCAGCCTTAGTGATAAGTTTTGATTATAAAGTTTGTTAAAAAAATTTCACAACAGCAACTCAAAAAAACATTGCTCCATTCCTCCAATCTGGCAAGTGCAGTTTTTTTTGACCGTTTGCTGTTTGATGATCCTTCTTAGCACGCATAACATAAAGGATTGGTTATGTTATGCGCGTGTAGAGGCGGCCAAGCGGTCGCCCCTACATCCGCATACGAACGACGAACATCCCAACTACAAAAGCATTTTGATTTTGGTATTAGGAAAAAACCATGCTCAATTGTATTGCCAAGATTTTCCTTTTGTTTTGGTTATTCCCTTGTTTTATATTAGGACAAAGTGGTGGCCTGCCACCTTATAAGGTATCACGGCTATTCAATTTTTATTTTGCTGAAAATTTTATTTATGATACCAATATTTTCAAAACCTCATCGAACGCAGGCCAAGACAATGATTTTTTTTTAGCGCATACTTTTCGTATCCAGCATGGTGACCAACGCCCTTGGTACAACTATGATTTTTCGTATAGTTTTATGTACCAAAATTATCTCAACAAGCCTGAGTTGGATGATAGCAGCCATAACATCAATGCTCAATTGCAAATCCCAAGAAAAGATCATTCTTGGACATTTCAGCATCAATTCAGCATTAGCTCAGAGCCTAGAAGTCTAGAGTTTGATGCATTTTTGAAAAGCTATGCAGACAGCTCCAATGCGTCCATGAATTGGCGGATCACAGATGATATACGTTTTTCAGCAAGTGCTTCTTATGACATTTATCGTTACCCAGACTTTGAAACTTCTGACAGTGATCGTCTCATTTTGAATGCAGAGTTAGCTGTGTATATATTGCGGCAAGTTTCATTGTCTGCTGCTCCTAACTACCAGATTTTATGGCGACATGGTTTTGATCGCGAGGATGCATACAATGTCCCTGTCCGCATTAACTTTATTTTGCGAGAGCCTGGGCAGCAAAACGCGGAATTGGTAGAATGGTTTCGCCAATTGAGCATTTCGATTGGATACGCCATCACAGAGGAAAATTTTGACAATCCTTTAGATTTTTCCATCACTGCTGCTGGTAGCCTTAGCAAACAAACTTCTTGGACGCTCAACGGAAGCCGGAAGATGGAATTTGGGCTTTTATCTTCGGATATTCAATTTTCAACATCGGTTTCTTTAGGCGTTACCCATCGCTTTAGCCAAGACTTTAATATTGGCTTTCAGCTTGGGTTTCAACGAAGTGATTATCAAGATCGTGACCCTTTGAATGGTATTACATTTTCTTTGGCACCAAGCTACGCTATCACGAAATGGGTCAATGTGCAAATGAGTTATGACCTTCAAACTCGATTTGGACAAAAAGACAGCGATTATGTCACTCATCGTTTTAGCATCGGCACAGGCATAGCGTTTTAATGAGTTTCTCTTGTGTCCATCATAGCAGGAAATCACCATGTTTTCGCCAGAGGTAACGCAAGAATTAGAGCAAATTCTATTAAGTCAAGGCTTATTGAATGAAAAAGATTTAGAAGAAGCCAAAACTTATGCAAAAAATACAGATCAAGATTTAGCTAGTGTTTTAATTGAAATTGGGAAATTAACAGAAGAAACAGTTGCTTTTGCCATTAGCAATGCTCTTGGTTTAGCGTTTTTAGATATTATTCCAGAAATGGTGGACCAAGAACGATTGCAGCAATTATCTCCTGAAACATTGTGGCGATGTAGAGCGGTGCCTTTATTTCAGGGAGATGAAATTTTATTGGTCATGAGCAATCCTTTAGATGAAGCTATACGTAAGGAATTGCTAGAACTGTTTGATCCAGAGGCAAATGTAAATTTCGCAATTGCTACAGCATCTAGCATTACGGAAGTTCTAAAAAAATGCTTTGTCAATTTGGAAATTCCTGGTAAGCCGCCTACTTTAGAAAGTGCCCAAGAAGTCGAAGATCCAGGTGCTATCCTCTTTGTCACTCGCCATATCAATGAAGCTTATGAAGCAAAAGCCGAAGAGCTGGAATTTAAGCCATTTCCCCAGGAATTACAAGTGTTATATCGTATTGGCGATAAAATGATCCAGCAAGAAAGCGTGCCTGTTTCATTTAACCCATCTATTGCAAATCATCTTAAGGCATTGGCAGGAATTCCATCTACATCATTAGAAGTTTATCAAAAAAGCTTTAGTTCAAATGTTCAAGGAGAAAATGTTCAAATGCGTTTGAGTATCCTCAACACCAATCTTGGGGATCGCATCACCATTGCATTTGATACCGAAGATAAAAAGTTTACCTTAGAAGATTTAGCTAATCAAGGCATCAGCCAAGATGAAATTGCTCAGTTGCTCAGTTTGCCACAAGGTCTTATTTTGCTTGCTAACCCCAATCCTTGGGAAATTCGAGCATTAGGGCATATTTTCCTAAAAGAATATTTAGCTCGAGAGCAAAAAGTTTTTTCCATTGAGATGGGAATTACCAAAACACTTCCTGGTTTATTGCAAATGGATCGCAATCGGCCACGCTTTGCATGGGAAAATGTGATCTCTGAGCAACCAGATGCATTGTATATTGAAGGTGAGCTTCCAAGCAATCTATGGCCATATCTTCTAGGAATGAGCTTAATTTGGCTTGCGACTCCTTGTGCATCTGCAACCGATGCCTTGTGCTGGGTTTTGCGACAAATTCCTGATCTTTTGGTTTCAAGAGTTCTGCGTGCAATCCTTGTTTTTGCACATCCTAAACTATTATGTCCAGAATGCCAGCAACAAGCCAATATTCCTCCTCTTTTGATGCAATTGGAACCATCGTTGAGCGATTTGACAGCCATGGAATCCATTGGCTGTGACGCATGCGAGCAAACTGGATATAAAGGTGCCGTGTATTTGACAGATTTAATTTGGGCAGATAAAGCATTGAGAGAAATGATTGCTAATGGTCCTTCTCGGTATGATCTAGCCAATCACATTGGAGATTATGGTGATTCCCTGCTCAATCAATTGACCACTTTGATTGTGGAAGGCAAAATTTCTGTCAAAGAAGCATGGTCTTGGATTTAGGCAAGATACGCCAAACTTATTGGCTTTTTTACTTCTATCAAGTAAAAATATGGTGTTCCTGTCTTAATACTAACTTAATTTTACAGAGGTAGTAATCTATGTTTCAACATTGGCATAAGTTGATACCAATAGGATTGATACTATTTTGCTTGAACATAATTTTACTAGGGCAACCAGACGACAAAAATCCAGCAAAGCCTCAGGTGGTTCCTAATCCTATTGGAGCACCCAAGGCGGACATCAAGCCAATTGAAAAGCCTGGGAAATTGGAATTATGCGTTTTTGAGTTTAAGTACGCTGGGCCGAGCAAAGCTGGTGCAATCATCACAAGCATGCTGACCGAAAAAATCAATCATCCTGATTATGAAGTGGTAAATCCTAGTAAAATTCAAAAAATTTTAGAAGAAAAAAAAATCAAAGATATGCTAGGTTTGCCTGCTTCTGAAGCTCAGGAAATTCTAAAAAGCGCAAGTGTGGAAGCTCTACTGATTGGCGAAATCAAGGAAGCTTTTCAAGCATTTCGTGCTTCCTATCGTCTGCTATACCTAGATCCACAAAAGCCGGAGATCAAAGAAAAAATTGAGGCTTGTGCTACATGGACATTGCTCAAACAAAAATTATTGGAATCGCTGATCAAGCACGGACTGTATAAAATAGATATGCCCCAAAATGGGCTAGGCTGGCATGGCGAAAAGCTACCTCCAGGATTAGCTTGCAGTTTAGAAAAAGGTGTGTATCTTTGGCAAAAAGACCAGTCAGAAATGGTATATATTCCAGCGGGCACCTTTCTAAAAGGCGAACAAAAAGAATCTTCCTCCACTCCAGCTTATTATATAGACCGGTATGAAGTTACCTGGGAACAATATTGGAAATTTTACACCACCAGTGGGTATGAAAAAGACCCGATGGATAAAGAGCCGCCAAAACAACTGCTGCACCCTGCTGTATATGTCAGTTTTAAGGATGCTGAAGCTTATTGCCAATGGGCTGGCAAAGTTTTGCCGAGTGAATTGGAATGGGAAAAAGCCGCGCGCGGGACCCAAGGATTTTTATACCCGTGGGGGGACCAGGCCACTGAACCTTTGCCTGCCTGCTATCCACCATCGCCAGACACCAGGACTATTGGCAGCTTTGCCCAAGGCGTGTCTCCCTTTGGTTGCTTTGATATGGCCGGAAATGCAGCAGAATGGTGTGCGGATTGGTATGATCCTGCGATTAAGTATGAAAAAGTATTGCGAGGAGGTTCCTGGAAAAGCCCTGCTTCTGCGCTTACCACAGTGACACGCCGCAAACAATTGCCTGTGTTTCGCCTAAATTTTACTGGATTCCGATGCGTTGTACGTATTCCATAACGTTTGATCTGTTCCTTGAACAAGGATTCATCTTGGAAAGGATTGGTATGCACGCAAGATTATGTTGGATCGTGCTTCTTTTTCTAGGATTTGGGATTTTCCCAGAATTTGCTTTTGCCGAGAAATATGCACTTGTGATTGGTATTCATTATGACAATATGGGAGCCAGCGCGATTCCTGAATGTGCCACTGATGCCAAGGTTATTTGTGAATTTTTGCAAAAACGCTATGCATTTAGCAAAGAAAATATCACATTGCTCATTTCTAAAGAAGCAACCATAGAAAAGATCACCAAAGCATTCAATGATCTTATAGATAAAGTTGACGCAGATGACCAAGTTTTTATCTATTACAGCGGACATGGGACTCAGGTAGATGACGACAATGGGGATGAAACCAAAGATCACCTAGATGAAGCTATCGTGACCTATGATCCCAAAGGCAAATATAAAGCCAATGAATTCATCCGCGACGATCAAATTGGAGAATGGATCCAAGAAATCCGCAATAGCAATGCACACGTGGTGGTGCTCATGGATTCATGCTACTCTGGCACGGGAATGAAAGCATTTGACCTAGCCAATGGCCGGCCAGAAGGCGAGCTGTTGCAAGGCAAAGAGCGGTCCGCAAAGTTTTTTTTCAACCCTGAATGGCAGCAAAAAGCAATGACAGAATCTGCTGCCTCAAAAGCAAAGCCAGAAGACATCACTAGAGAAATGGCTGCCAATCGTAGCTCTGCCAACCCTACCACTGGAAGTGATCGAGTTTGCGAAGATTCCTACCAAGGGGTCGTTAGAGAAGATGCTCAAGGAAAAGAACTCAAAGGCAGCTTAGTCTTTTTCTCTGCTTGTGCAGAAAAAGAAGTTTCATGGACAATTAAAGAAAAAGGCCAAAGCGCATTCACGTATTGCTTTTTGAAGATGTATGAAAAAAAACTTCCAGGTGACTCAGGACGTGATGGTAGAATTACTTTTGAAGAAGCGTTTCAATTCGTCAAAGAAGCCTTGCCTGGTGAAAAATTGCCTGCTCCTCAAACTCCAACCTTGGAGCAATATCTAAGCGTCGAAGGACATAAGTATCTATATCCCTATATATTTATAGAAGCAAGCCCCACTACCTTACCGCCACAAAAATTACCAGAAGCCAATATACAAAAAATCATTGACGATTTTTTAAAACAGCAAAAGATTATTCCAATGTGTTCGGAATGGAAAATTAAACTTGACTTAGTGCCTGACAAAAAAGAATATATGGTTGGAGATTGGATAGATGTGAAAGCCACGCCAAACCATGATGGATACCTGCTCCTGCTCAATGTGACGGAAAAAGGCGATGTCACCTTGCTTTTCCCCAATGGCGATGCGCAAGAAAATCAAGTCAAAGCAGGCCAATGTATTCAAATCCCTCCAGCCAAAGCCAATTGGGGCATTCAAATTCAAGAAGCTAGCGGCCAAGAATGGATGGTGGCATATTTGTTGGACAAAAACCCATTTGCCAAACAAAGCATCCCAGACACATTTAGAAAAGATATACTTTTGTCCGATAAAATTAAGCCAAGTTCAGGTGATTTGAAACTGCAAGGGATGACAGTCCAAGAAGTCATCGAAGTATTGGGTAGTGGTAAACTGACTGTGGCAGCACGGCCCGATCATCCAGAAAAATGGACAAAAGCCGTAGTTGCTTATAAGACTATACCGAAAAAATAGCCTGACAAAAAATAGCCACGATTGCACATCGTGGCTATTTTTTTGTCCAAAAATAACCTGTGTCGTTGCACATCGTGGCTATTTTTTTGTTCAAGAATAACCCGTAGTTGCTTATAAGACTATACCGAAAAAATAGCCTGACAAAAAATAGCCACGATTGCACATCGTGGCTATTTTTTTGTCCAAGAATAACCAGAGGTTTCTGTAGTAACACAGAAAGCAAGTTTTACAATCCTTGCAATAAAAATGCATAATGCAAGTGCTTT
>JAKLHB010000185.1 GCA_022710345.1 Planctomycetota bacterium | reverse complement strand
CAACAAATCGCTTGCCAAATATGCTTTCTAATCGTCCTTGTAATTGGCGTTCTTGCATTTCAGCGGCCAAATATTTCTGAAGCTTTTTTAGCTTTCGAAGATATTTTTTTGCATCTTTGGTGTCCGGCTGTTTGGCTAGCTCTTCTGTGATTTTCTCCAGCCAATCAGCCTCCTCAGACATTTTGCTCAAATTTTGCAAGCATTTGCTGAGTGAAGCATCATCAGTGTTATTTCCCAAAGCTTCATGCACAGATTCTTGAAACTCTAAAATAAGGTCAGCAATAAATTGGATTTTCTTTTGGCCAGAAAGTTTGCCCATTTCATTGAGCATCTTACTGCGTAGCTCGATCTGCTTTTGCTCACAGATAGCAGCTTGATCTGGGCGATCTAAGGTTTGTGCGTATAAATTATCTGACCATAAAAATGCTTGGGCTAGTTGATCGAGGTCGGGCGTGGCTTCAGAATTACATAAGATTTGAGCTTGATGTTGCAAGGCTTGAACTTCTTTTTCAAGTAATTTGCCTTTTAAATCATTGAATTGCTGCATAATGACAGCGTCTTTTCTCCATTGAGGAATGGTTTCTGCATGGAGTTCAAGCTGATGGATTTCGCTGAAAATATTAGCCAAAGCACTATGTTCAGCAGCTTGGTTCAAACGATTGAGCAGGCGCTTTAAAAAAAGAACTTCACTAGCATATCCACGGAATTGTGCACCTAAAACTGCAGGAGATTGTGTTACGTCCTGCATCAACATACGCATTTTTGTCTCAAAAATTTTAGCCCATGATTCAATTTTGGCTTGATTTTCTTGTGCATAAGATGCAACATTAGCATAAATTGCATCATGCACTTGATTTTCAGCCTGAATGAGTTGAAGCAAGCACTCTTGGGGCTGTTGTTTTTGCCATGCTGCATGGAAGCTTTCACGGATCTGCACCAAACTTTCATACAGTGCCCAAAATACATCTAAAGAAAAAGCGCTATTCTCTTGGATTTTAGCTTGAATCTGGGCAAGCGCTTGCTGAATTTTTTCAAAAGACTCCATAGATAAAATATCCTTGAAATTTAGCAAAAGAATCTATAAACTAAATAAATTTAAAAATAAAAAATTAAGAAAAGAAGCAATAATTTAGCAATAAAATTTCTCTTTTTAAAGCATATTTATCCCTTGCTGTATTGCATGTTATTTTGTAAAATACATCATGTTTCCCAATTTTCTTTTCAGAAAAGGCTATTTGTAAAATACATCATGTTTTCCAATTTCTTTTCAGAAAAGGCTATTTCTATGCAAAAGATGCTAGTTTTTGCTTTTGTGTTATACCTTGGATTGAGTGGATGCTCTTCGGCTCAAGATAGTATGATCGCCCCTAATGCTACACCTAAAAGTTTAGGAAATCAATTTCAATTCACAGAAGGGCCATTATGGTTGCCAGAGCAACAAGTGTTGCTTTTTAGTGATGTTCCTGCTAATAAAATGTATCAATATGATCCAGAAAAAGGATTTTCTATTTTCAGAGATCCATCTAATTTTAGCAATGGAAATATATTAGATCAAGAAGGAAATCTGATCACTGCACAACACGACCGAACGATTACAAAAACCGATAAAAAAGGCAATATCACAATCATAGCAAAAGAATATAATGGGAAAAAGCTAAATAGTCCCAATGATTTAGTTTTAGCAGCAAATGGTGATATCTACTTTAGTGATCCACACTTTGGCATAATTGGAATTGGAGCTGGACCAGAAAAAGCTCCCGAAGAACAACCTGTCCGCGGTATCTACAGAATTAAAAAAGACCAGCAAATCGAACTTTTATCTGGAGATTTAGCGATTCCCAATGGCCTTGCTTTTTCTCCAAAGCAAGATATTCTTTATGCAACGAACAGTGCGGATGGTGCAATCTACTGTTTTGATGTAAAAGCAGATGGCACTCTTGCAAACCTTAGACTTTTTGCCAATCAACCCAAACAAGCAGATCGCCAGCCAAATGGCGATGGCATTAAGGTAGATTTAGCAGGAAATGTTTATGCTGGTTCACCCAATGGTGTTGCTATTTATTCCCCTTCTGGAAAATTATTAGAAGAAATTTTGCTACCAAAATCTGCATCCAACCTTTGCTGGGGCGGCAAAGATTATAAAACACTTTTTATCACCGTGAGTAACGAAATATACAGCATTCTGACTCTAATTGGTGGCAGCAAATAGTCTAGGTATTAAATCAGTGATGAGCAATGCAAAACAACGAGCTTTTTATTTGTTGTTTTGCATTGCTCGTCAAGCTGATTCTTTTGGGAATCATTGGATAAAAGAAATTTCTCCTTGACATTTTTTTGATGCTCTGCTAATATCTAAAAAGTTGCTAGAATATCTCACAACCCAGGTAAAACATCTATTTTCTAGTCGCCTAGTTTCTTTTAAGTCTAACTCCTTGACTAGCAACATAAACAAGCAGATAGTGAATTAAATAAAGGACATATTTTTCTCCAATTTAAAGATTTGGAGTTAGTATGTGGAGATTTATGATTTGGCGTAAAGTTTTCATCTTGCAAAGGGAAAAATAATGCCAAGTAATGAAGTTTGGGGGATTGATATTGGACGATCTGCTTTAAAAGCAGTGAAAATGCGACGCACCAAAGATCAGGTCGAGATTGTGGCTATTGATATTATCGAGTATGCGCAGCCTGCTGAAACAGAAAATGTTGACCGCGAAGAACAAGTTCGCCAGGCATTGATCGAGTTCCAAACGCGCAACAAAGTAAAAAATGACCGCATCTATGCATCTATTCCAGGCCAAGCCACATTCAATCGTCTTATCACGATCCCACCTGTAGAATCCAAGCGAGTTCGCGAAATAGTTACATACGAAGCTCAACAGCAGATCCCATTCCCCATCAATGAAGTGTTATGGGATTACCAGTTGATTGGTGGAAGAGACAAAACTGTTGAAGAACGAGAAGTAATGTTGTTTGCTGTGCGACGCGAGATCATCAACAACTTCTTGAATAATCTAGCCGCAGCGCAACTCAACGTAGATGGAATTCAGATTGCTCCTCTGGCAATTTATAACTTCATCAGATATGAAAAGCCAGATATGGAAGCATGCGTAGCCGTGGATATTGGCGCGGAAAATACAGATTTAGTCGTAATTGATGGCGAAAAACTATGGCTACGTGCTTTGCCAGCCGCAGGAAGCGATATTACAAAAGCATTGCAAAAACGCTTCAACATTCCTTATGGAGAAGCAGAAAAATTAAAACTCAAAGCTGGCAAAACCAAACAAGCTAAGAAAATTTTTGAAGTGATGAAGCCGGTCTTAAAAGACATTGTAGGTGAAATTCATCGTTCTGTTGGCTATTATAAATCTATGGCTAAAGAGATTAAATTTCAGCGTATGGTTTTTATGGGCAATGTCACTAAGCTGGCTGGATTTGATAAATTCTTCGAGCAAAATCTTCAATATGAACTTGAAATTCTTTCAGAGCTTAAAAGAATTAGAGTTTCTCCAAAAATTAATGTCAATTTATTCCAAACCAATATTCCTAGCTTTGCTGTAGCTATGGGCCTAGCCATTCAAGGATTGGGGCTCTCATGCAACCAAATTCGCTTGCTGCCAGAAGAAATCTGGATTCGGGAAGCAATGCGAAGGCAAAGAACGATTTTAGCCATTGGTGTTGGTATCTTGGGCGTAATCCCCATTTGGCTTTGGTATAGCAAATCTCAAGTCATTGATGAAGTCAAACGATCGACCACAACTGTAGATAGAACTTTGACTGAGTTACAAGATCAAGAAACCCAAATTCAATCTGTGGCTAATTATTCTCAGTATGAGAACGAACTTCTCAGCCTTACCAAAATTGGAATGTATCGAGATATTTGGATTGCAATCCTTGAAGAATTCAATCAAATCTATCTGGATAGTATAGAAAAAAGTAAAAAACAGAAATCAAGCAAAATTTGGATCCTAGAATTTGATATTGATAGTGAAAACGATCAATATAAAATTGGAGACAATTTTGAAAATATTCCATACTTAGCCACAACTATCAGGGTAGCATTTGAAAGTCTAGGCGATGAGGTTCGCAATCGGGACTATGTTCTTCAAATGTTGCGAGAACCATTGGAAGCAAGGCAATACAAAGGACGTACACTATTTGATAAACGACGCAGTCAAGTTTTGGCTGCGGATATGAAAGAAATTTTGTTCCCAGGAGAGCCTCCTAGAGGAAATCAATATTATCATGTTGCTTTGAAACTTGTATCCTGGCTAGATCGCCACTACCTTGGCGAAATTGAATCCAAACATATGGAAGCACTCAATAACCAAGAGTTTTCCCCAGAACTTAATCAGGCATTACAAACTAACCAAATTAAACTGGGGGAAGATGTTCGGATTATGACCAAAGTACGTGATGGTCATTGGATTATTCAGGATGTACAGCACGACCGAGAGTTGCTTGTCTATAACTCAGGCAACATGTTACGAATTTATCAAAAGGTAAAATAGGGAGAATGCGATGGATATTGACATTCGCAAACATGGCTTTTACCTGATCTTGCTAGGTGTTGCTTTGCTATATGTGGTGCTCTATATTCTATTAGTACCCGATAGCAAGCAAATGAAAAAACAGACTAGTACATTACAAACTCGGCAAGAAGGGATCACTAAATACCTTAGTGATAAAAGCAAAATTCCCAACCCTGATATTATCGAATACCATAAACAACAATCTGAAAAACTCGAGGGAATACTCAGATCAGTCCGCGATGATTTCATCAAAAAAGATAACGAATTGGAGCAATGGTTTGAGGATATTGCTAGAGATTTGCAGAAACAAGGCAAAAAATATCCAGTTTATGACCATTTTCAAGCCGTGTATTCTCGTGAAAAGAATAAAATGCTGGAATGGTATGCCAACAAAAGCGATGGTATGAAGATCATGCGTCCAACACGCGAAATGCCATTTGGGACATTAGAAGATACCATTGACCCCAAAGCTAAAATGCGCGAGATCGAGCAGATTCTTCCTTTAACCCCTCAACAAGAGATCAAAAATATTGTGACTGACCTATTGATGAAAAAAGCCCAAAAACAATTTTGGCTGATTCAAAAGATGGTCAAAGTTTTGGAAGATGGTAAGCTAAAAAAACTCTATCGTTATCGTTGGCTCAATCAACAGTGGGTGGATAATACAGAAGAGATGTTTGTCCGCCGAGGGATTGAAATTGCTGGACAAATTGACTATGGCGATCTATCATTTCTCATGGAAGAAATGTTGAATAACCCATATTTTTTGCTGGAAATTACCAAAGTTAGCATCAGACGTGATACCACATATCGTCCCGAAACGCTTTCTATTGACCTGAAATGGAAACAGACACAAGAAGAAGGCCTGGAGGAATATTTTAGAAGAAATCCTAGCAAAAGTAGAATGCCGCCATTGGATATTGTCATTCAATTCAATATTTTAGATTACCAAAGTAAGCTATGAGAACCTAGTTGACTAGTTGACTAGGATATGCTATGATATGTACCATTGCTGTAAGTAATTGTGTAATATTTCGCAGAAGTATTTGCCTCTCCCCTTTGTGGGAGAGGTTTTATTATGGGCACGATTTTTTGAAGTATCCCTTAAATGGAAACTTTAATCTGTTTTAACCAATCCTGGATGATTTCTTCGGTTGCAATTCCAGAATGACGTACTTTGGTATCTGGAATCAAACGATGGCACAATGCTACCTCGGCAACATCCTTGACATCATCTGGTATGACATAAGCTCTACCTTGAGACCATGCTTTTGCCTGGGCGAGCCGGTATAATGACGAAGTTCCACGAGGACTGATTCCAAGTTTGAGACGGGCATCATGCCTACTTTTTTCGATAATATCTAATAAATATTGCAAGACTCGCTCACCGACTTTGATTCCCTTGACCATCTCTCGTGTTTCAAAGATTGTTGCTACATCTGCTACAGCGTGTAGAGTGGTGAGCGGATGTTGGTATTGCTGTTGCTGGAGCATCTTAATTTCATCTTCTCGCTGGGGATAGCCAAGCGTAAGACGAACATAAAAACGGTCTATTTGAGCTTCTGGCAAAGGATAGGTGCCATGAAAAGCCACTGGATTTTGGGTTGCTAAAACTGTGAACACTTTCGAAAGTGGAGTTGCGTTGCCTTCAATGCTGACTTGCCATTCATTCATGGCTTCTAGCAAAGCAGATTGTGTTCTAGGGGATGCTCGATTGATTTCATCGGCTAGAAAAATATCGCTGAAAATGGGGCCAGGTCGAAATTGGAATTCGCTGGTTTTGGGATGATAGATCATACTGCCTGTGATATCTGCTGGCATTAAATCAGGTGTAAATTGTACCCGATGGTAGGTGCATTGGACAGAAAGGGCTAGAGCTTTGGCTAAGGTAGTTTTGCCAACACCCGGCACATCTTCCAATAAAATATGGCCGCCAGCAAAATAGCAAATCAAGAAGTTTTGTAGAATTGAAGTTTTGCCATGAATTACTTTTTCTAAATTGGCCAAAATATTGACAAAGATAGGTGGGACTTGGTCCATGCTTGGCTCCTAGGGTTTCTGGCCAGAGAGTGTTTGAATATCTTGTTGCACCATCTCCGTGATGATTTCAGAAAATGGTTTCTGCGCTCGCCATTCTAAATCTGCTTGAATTAGACTAGCATTGCCAATCAATGGAATTTGCTCTGAAGGCCGGAAAAATTGTGGGTTAATCTCAATATAGTCGGTATAATGCAGTCCAACCACAGCAAATGCAATTTGCAAAAATTCTTGCACAGTATGGGCAATGCCAGTCGCAATGACGTAATCTTTAGGGCCTTGAGGATTGTGGAGCATACGCCACATAGCCTGGACATATTCTGGAGCATATCCCCAATCACGCACGGCTTGAATATTTCCAAGTTGAAGTTTAGGCATTTGCTGGAGATAAATCTTTGCAATGCCAACGGAAATTTTTCGTGTGACAAAGGAATAATCACGTCGCGGAGATTCATGATTATACGTTAAGCCAGTGCATGCATACATCCCATAGCGCTCTCGATAATTTTTTACCACGTAGTAGCTGGCTACTTTGGAAATACCATAAACAGATCGTGGGTTGAATTTGTGTTTTTCATCCTGGGGAGCTTCTTCAGCAGCCCCAAACATTTCACTCGATCCAGCGAAATAAAATTTGCAGTCTGGCTTTAATTCTTTTAGGCAAGAAAGAAGGTAATGGGTAGAAGTAAAATTGGTGGAAATAATTGTTGCTTCTTCATCAAATGAATAGCTTACAAAGCTGGAGGCTGCGAGATGGTAGCATTCATCTGGCTTGACATTGTTGACGAGTTTATAGAGGGCTAGATGGTCTTCAATATTGCAAGGGTGCAATACAATCCGATCCATAATACCACGTAGGTTGCTTAGTTTTTGTGCATTTTCTAAGGAAGAACGTCGAATAATGCCATGAACTTCATAACCAATGCTTAACAGATATTCAGCTAAGTAGGACCCATCTTGGCCATTGATGCCTGTGATCAATGCTTTCATAAAATTTTCTTTAAAATTAGAATTACAATAAGCTTTTTAGCAGTTGAGTGGTAATGATGCCATTACTTTGTACCCTGCTAACTTCAAAATCACGCGAGCAGCTTGTAGCCTCAAAAGCCAATACGAGCGTTCTAACATTGGAATCAAGCATTCAATTAAAGACTGTGCGCCAATTTTTTCAATGCTCATCAATAAAGTAGCTCGTAGGTGTTCTGGCCCAATTTTGAGTATTTCCTCTCCAATTTCGACAAGCTCAGGCCGTCGAAGCTCACCTAATACTTCCAAAATTCTAATCTTCATAGGTTCATCTTTGGTCTGAAATTCCTTTTGAAGCAATTCCAGTGTATTTTGTGGGGCAAAATGATCGAGCAGTCGAATGATCTCAACACGTTCCAAAGGCTGGATATTTTCTTGGCTATAACGATATAATTCTTGCACTACATTAGCTTTAATTCCTAGATGAATCAAGGCTTCCAAGGCCATGATTTTTTCTGGCAAATGACCTTGCGAAAGCATTTGCTGAATGCTATGTAGCCCAGATGGATCTGAAATCATGGCCAGATGCTTTGCTGCTAAAAATGCAATCCAAGTATCCGTATTTTCAAGCATGCTTTTTAGAAATTGCTGCCCTACTGTATTTTTGCTTTGAGCTAAGCGATACGCGGCTGTAATTTTCACTGGATATGCACAGGTTTCATATTGCTTGGCAGTGAGCAATGCTTCTAAAATCTGGATGCCTGCTTGGTTTTCCAATCCATGCGCAGCCTCCATGCTTAGTTGTTGTACCAATGCATTAACATCTTGCAAGCCTGCTGAGATTGCTGTGATTGCTTGCTCAGGCTCTGCTGCTAAGGCTAACGACTGAATTGCATGACCACGTACTCCAGGATCATCATCCCGCAGACTATCTTGAATTGCAGGGATTACGGATGCTTTTTTGAGGTTTCCCAAGGCGATTACCGCCCTTTCTCGCACTGCAGGATTTGAATTCTTGTAGCATTGCAAAAGCACTTGCTCGCCTTGAGCGCATTGAAAATGCGCAAGTACTTCAGCAGTTGCAAAGCGGACAGCTAATTCTTCGTGCTGAATTCCTTCTTTGAGCAATTCTATGGCATAGTCAATGATGGGATCAGTATCTTGAAAAATATTCATGCATCTTCCTTATTTTTGATGCTGGCGTGCCCTTGCATTTGTAATTTGGGCTTGCTCATACTTGCCAAGAAGGCTATAGACCCTCGCTAGATCAAGGTAATAGACAGATCGAGTTGGCTGAAGCTGAATTGCGGATTCATAGCTTTTCGCTGCAAGTGCATATTGTTTTTGTTTTTCATAAATTTGCCCTTTGCGGTGATATGCTGCATGGAATCCTGGATTCAAACGAATGACTTTTTCAATATCATTGAGCGCAGCTTCAAAAGCACCGAGATTTTCATGGCAAAGGCTTCTTTGATAATACCAGCGGTCTTTAGGAGTGACAAGCCCTACAATATGGTTATAATCTGCGATTGCTTTTGCGTATTCACCCCTGCATTGATAGATAAAGCCACGTTGAAAATAAGCCTCGATATTTTTAGGGTTCAGAAGGATGGCTTGTTCAAACAATTCCATCGCTTGACTGAGTTCGCCCACTTCTAATAAATAGATTCCTTTTTCTGTATAAATTTGAGAATCTTTGAGCAAAAATTCATTCAATTTAGTAATGGCGGAAGATGCCTTGGGTCCTAGCTTAGGAGCAAGCTCGACTGCTTTTTGGTAATCTTGCAATGCTTTGTAATAAAAAATCTGATAATCATAAACTTTTGCACGCTGAAAATATGCCTCTGCATAATTGGGGTCAAGCTCAATCGTTTTACTATAAGCATTGAGGGCAGCTTCATAGTCTTTGGTTTCTATAGCAATATCACCCAGGAAATAATAGGCATTTGCTGCTTTGGGATCCAGTTCAACAACTTTTTGCATATCTTCCTTGGCTTTTGCCCATTGTGCAAGTGCTATTTGTGTTTGACCACGCAAAAGATAAGCTTCTACCATTTTAGCATCAAGCTGGATAGCCA
>JAKLHB010000184.1 GCA_022710345.1 Planctomycetota bacterium | reverse complement strand
AGCTTTACAAACTTTTCAATATTTTCCAGGAATTCAAATCTTCTTGGTATGCAACGAAGCCGGTGAATTGTTGACTTACTACAACCGAAGCAACAGTGATATTGCCCTCGCCCATAACACTGCCATGACGTTTCATCGCGCAATTCAGGGTTCTTCTAGGCAAATGGACATCGGCCGTTTTCATAAAAGTGAACTAGAATGTCCATTTGGAAACATTCATATCATGAATTCAGAAGGCGTTGTCTATATTTTATTTACAACGGCTGAAATCAAACGTGATCAAATTCGCAAAGCTATTCAAGAATTTATTGTCAAAGTCTCCAATATGCGCTTAAACTTAATACGACGACAACTAGAACATGGTTAAAATTAAATAACTTTTTCATTGATTTGCTTTGCTCTTTTTGTTCCAATAAGCAAAATTTTTTCTAAGATGAGGCCGCGTCCATGCAACGCATGGCATTCATTCCTATAAGGGAATTTTGTGCGGAATTTTTATGCGTAAGATACTGCAACAACTCAACCAGGAAGTTGGTGTTAAGGGCAGTATGGTTATCAGCCCAGATGGGCTGGTAATCATGGAAGAATTGGGTGAAGATTTAGACCACCAAATTGTTGCTGCGATGGCTTCCAATATGCTCCAAGCGATTAAAAATGGTCTAGGAATGTTGGGACAAGATAAATTTAGCCGCCTGATTCTCATGTCAGCACATGGTAGAATTGTCTTTGTGGACATCGAACAAGCTTGTCTGCTAGTTGTTACTGACCGTAACCTCAACATTGATTGGACTCTTATGGAGATTGACGGTGTGGCTCATCGCCTAAAAAATAGTTGGAAAATAGAGTAATCTGTAAAAGGGAGAACACTGGATATGGTCCAGGTAAATATGTTTCGACGAGAAGTCAATTGTAAGATCGTCTATTATGGGCCTGGATGCTCAGGTAAAACTACAAATTTAGAGATGGTCCATAAGAAAACGCCCGAAACAAATCGCGGGGACTTAACCTCAATCGCCACTGAACACGATCGCACTTTGTTTTTTGACTTCATGCCGATTGATCTAGGAAATGTAGGAGGTATGAAGACCAAATTACGTTTATTCACAGTCCCTGGTCAAGTGTTCTACGACTCGACCCGCAAGCTTGTGTTGCAAGGTACAGATGGCGTTATTTTTGTTGCTGATAGCCAAAGGCATAAATTACAAGAAAATATCGAATCTTTAAGAAATTTGGAAAAAAATCTTAAAATTCATAAATTAGATATTCATAGTATCCCCTTGGTAATCCAATGGAATAAACGCGATATGCCAGGCATTATGAGCGTTGCAGAACTGGAACGTGAATTAAACTTCTTGCGTGTTCCTACATTTGAAGCAGTCGCAGTAACGGGCGAAGGTGTATTCCCAACCTTAAAACGTTGTGCTGCAATGGTTTTAGAGATTGTCAATAAACAAGCTACTCAACCAAATGAAGAAGCGGCTGGAGGTAAACAAGATAGCGAAAGTGAGGGTGGAGAGGCTGGAGGCCGTGCTCCTGTGATTCGTCCAATTCTAGTGAAAAAGCCAAATCCCATCATTTCCCGTCCTGGTTTAGCTTTTCCAAAGGCACCAGAAGAGGCGGGACAAGCACCTGTATTTAAAAAATTTCAAAAATTGATGGATGATCAGGCTAAAGAACCAGCAGGTACATAACTTTTATAGAATGGATAATCCAATGAGCGAAGACCAGAGACTGAAATTACAACGATTGATTTTTTATAAAGATGACATCGAGCTAATTGACAAACTATTGGTTTTGTTCCTCAAACGTAGCCAAGCTAAATGTGCAATTTTGATTGATAAAGAAGGCCATCTTATTACGATGCATGGAGAAACTAAGACGTATGATATGGACACTGTTTGCACTTTACTCGCTAGTACATTTGCGGCTACCCGCGAATGGGCAAAACTATTAGGTGAAGAAGAATTTTCTGTATTATTCCATCAAGGCAAGCGTGATAGTATCCAAGTCACTTTAGTTGGAGAGCGCACGCTTTTAGCTGTGATTTTTGACGAACGAACACAGCTTGGGATGGTAAGACTACTATGTAATGAAGTAGCTAAAAAGCTTGAAGATATTTTCAAGCAAGCTGAAAGCAAGCGAACAGAGTTCCCGGAGGAAAGCTTTGTTGGCGAAGGATTCAGTGATAGCGCAAATAAACTTTTGGATGATATATTTGGAAGTGATAGCAATTAATTCTGCGAAGCTGTTTTTAGAATCGTACTCTTTGAGCGGATGGTAGTTTGCTGATGGCCAATTTTGCTCGTAATTGGCCAGATTTTGCTCGCACGAATTTGCATTCCAAAAATAAAGCCAATGGCAGATCAGCCGCCATTGGCTTTTATTTTTGGATGGTTGGGTCAAAAATAGATGGAAAATGGCCGTTAATCACAATTCCAGGTAGCCCGTAGCTTTTCTAATTGTACCTCTGCTTGCATTTCTCCTCGCCACTCTTGTTCGAAGAGAGTGACAATTCGTTCCTGTTGCTCTTGTAACAGAAAGTCAATGCCATATCTAATAATATCCTCAAGTAATGACTCAAGTGTTTTAATGGCGAGCATATTGGTGTCACGAATCATCTGTTGAAGAACCTGTTTCCAATCTGCTTGAATGGGTATTGAATTAAAATAGCTAGCCAAATGCCAGTTGAAATCAGCTTGTTGCAAAAGTGATACAATTCCAGTATTGCTAAAATTACGACGAGAAAAAACTTGTTTAATGAGGAATTCATACCAGTCCAGTATTGGATCATGAAATCCATAATCTGGCTGCACCACAGTATCCTGAAGGCGGCCTTCATTGCGGAGCTTAGCTTCGATCGGAGTGCCAGCATACGGAAGCATTTTGCAAAAGTTGATTGGAAAATAACCATCAGCTCCTACGTTCTGTAAAAATGCTATGTTCTGCCGCACAGTCTCTATTGTAGATGAAGGATCAAATAGCATAAACCCGATTGACATAGCCAACTGATATTCTTTGAGCAAGTTAATTGCGGTTATGTTTTGTTCTACAGATGCATGTTTGTTGAGGGTTTGCAGCCCAATATCATTTCCAGATTCCACTCCCAAATATACTGCTATCAAACCGTGACTTACCATCATGCCAAGTAAATTTGGCTCCAAATCATCCACTCTACAAGATACTTTCCATGCTATTTTGCGTTCTAATCCCGCCTTTTCCAATTCTTTCAGAAATGCTTTGACCCATTTTTGCTGTGCTATTGACTGCGTAGTAAAATCATCATCCTGAAAGCTGAAAAAACGAACCCCTTTTTCTGCATAAAGATTGAGCATTTCCTCTACTACAGCCTGAGGGGACCGAACACGCCGTAACTGTCCATCTGGAATACCATAGAATTGCCTGATGCTGCAAAATGAGCAATTATGCAAGCAGCCACGGCTCGCTAGCATAGAAGCCATTTTAATTCCCTTGCCCATTTGCTTTGGTTCCTCATCTCTAAACAGCAAAGGCAAACTATCTAGTTCAGGAATTAATGGACGAACTTCTGAAATGATAGTTTCTGTGCTATTTCTAAAAGCTAAACCAGGAATTTGCTTCCAAAGCTCAGGATGATCGAGATTTTGAATCAATTCAAGCAAGGTAATCTCACCTTCAAATCGCACTATGCTATCTAGCGCAGGGAGCAACTCTAATGTTTTTTCAGGAAGTAAACTTGGGAAATGCCCACCAGCAGTAAAATGTGCCATGACCCCACCGCCTCGTAGGCAATTCATGAGTTTGCCAAATTCCTCGAGGCTATACTGAAAGATGAGCGAAAATCCAACTAATCGAGGATTGTATTTTTGAACAATCGAAAGCATCAATTCCTCATTGCCCGGAGAGAAAGGGAGAATCACAGCATGGCATCCATTCGTTTTCAAATACGCTATGATCGAACGTACCCCAAGATTTTCCTGATTCTCGTAAGCTATCAATAAAGCATCAACTCGTGAATGATCTTGTATTTTTATCATTGAATTTTCCGCGAATACTGCTTTTCCAAACTTGCGCCAAAACATACCGCCTCCTTTTCCAATAAAATTGAGGAAAGGAAGCGGTATCCCTCCTAAGTAAAATAAAATAAGCCTAATGTTTTATTGGTGAGAATAAGCCTAGTGTTTTATCGGTGCGTCGCTCGATTACAAAGGAATGCCTGCTATTTTGCCTAACTCCGCAAGCTTCTCTGCTTCTATCTCAGCAATTTTGGCATTCAATCTGTTTTGGACATCATAAAATTTAGCTATTTGTTCTTTGTTCAATCGAAGAAAAGGAGGAATAGGATCCCATGGAATTGGCTTTATCCAAGGCAGCAAAGGCAACACTTTGACTAGCTCGTCGGGAATTTTGCCAATAGCTTCAGCCGTAACTTTTTTCTCTTCACCCATACAATGTCTCCTAATTAAACCTATTTTACACATTTGTTTTTAGATGGTAACATATTCTACAAATAACATTGGTTAGATAATCTCAAGTATGCTTTTGAATTTTAACCTGTCTCTTTGTCTAAGAATCATTTTTCTTCAGTTATATTAGATTTTACCTTCCGTTTTGAAAAGAAATAAAGTAGCCTAACAATTACATTCGGGCAATAAAAAAATTTCAAGGATATTTAGAAATAGTCTATAATAATTATCTGATTAGCAAGGGACACTATTTTGCTCCAGCCGCTCTACACGCATATAAGCTCAGGAATGCGTGATCATCAAATGACAACCGGCCAAAGCAACTTGCACTTGCCAGCTATTTTGCTACGGAACGGATTATTTTACTAATCATCTCTTGAGCTTCCGCTGGCTCTACAGGTTTCACCGCCAATTTGTCGTCCAATTCAGTGAGTGCAGGCAACACTTTGGTTTTTATTACTTGCCGATACTGAATTGGATCGGGAAGTACATCGCGCAGCAATCTCAGTTCCACCAGCATTAATTTATTATACATAAATAAATAACGCCATTTTTGATGCAAAGTTTGATCGCCGGCATCGGTGCCATAGGTTGAATACACAGGACTATCATAGGAGTGATGCACATCATCCGCGTAGGCAAACGCTTCGCGAGAGGAGATTTTGTTGCTATTGTCATAGTCAGAGTCAGATACAAGTGCCGCACCATAGGGATCGGCACCTGCGAAAGCAGCGATCCAATCACGCGCAAAAGGATCAAAATCGTTGCCCCCGCTGGAACTCTTGCCTTCAGTACAAGCAGCGGCAAAGGTGGTACGTTCAGCCGTACTCGACTCGATCACAGCATCGTTAAATCCACCAGAATGACATTGTTCCATCATCACGATCAAGTCGGCGAAAGCTGGCAGCTCACCTAGTTTCTTGGCAAAATCTGAAGCCGTGTAGTCCGGTCCCGAATAGGTGCAAAGGTAGCTTTCTGTTCCGTTATGCCCACCGTGGTTGTTGGTGTGGATGAGGAGCAAGTCATCCTGTTTCAACTTTGGCTTGAGCTCATCTATCGCATCTTCCAACGCTTGTTTGGTTCCCGCACCATGTACGGACATGGTATAGGCGGTTCCATCGCCGGGCCAGCTAGTTACAGGCTTCGGCTCTCCAAAGTAGTTAATAGTGCCATCGTAATTCAAAACGATAATGTTGTGCTCGTTAAAATAAAATCGGTCCACTAACTGGCGATAGAGAAATTCTAAGTCATTGACGTGCCGATTATTGGAAGCACCTGAAAATAAGATAGCATAGCGAGTCCCTTTGCGAATCCGAAGCGGAACTATAACGTCCCGACCTGGTGTCCAGATTCTGCGTAGCGGATTTTGCGCGACAACAGGCATGTGGAAGGCTTTGAATGTATTCGGTGGATTAACGAGGTAAGGTGGGAAGCCTGCTTTTACCTCTTGATAAAGTTTTCCGCCATCCGCAGAGTGAAGCAGGTATCTACAGTCGTGGGACCAGTTGGCCATTGGTTCGTCATCCACAAAGACCACTACTGTTGGCCGGTTGATCGGGATAGCCTGATGGCGAGCTTTAAGAATGCTATTGGCCGGTTGAATTTCTTCTAGGATATATAAATTCGTAGATGCTCTACGTTTTGCAGAAAGTCCTCGAAAAGTGCCATCCTGAATGGCGCGTAGGATTTTGGCATCAATGGTCATTGTCATAATCTCCTTTGAATTTGTTGACATCTGGTTCGTCAGGTATCCAGAGGCGATCTTCTATATAAGCATGCAGCTCTATCTTTTTCCACTGCAATAAGAAAAAAATTTTCATCTTTTTGCCATTGGTTTTGCTAGTCCAAGCAAAGCGACAATAAACTGGAAGAGAAAGCAGCCTAAAAATGAAATGGATTGTTTTATTTTCAAGCTTCTATAATCAATTCTCTCATGTCATATCCTTTTACAAATTACAATATCCTAACGATTGCAATCTGTCAAGAAAAAAATTTCAAAGAATTTCAAAATAGTTTATAATTTTAATTATAATAAGGTCTTATTATAATTATAAATTTTATGTTTCTACAGGATAACTAGTTTTTTCAAGAAATATTCTAAACTATAGGACTATATGTCAAATATATATCTCATATTATGAACTATAGTTAAGCCGTTTTAATAGATACTCTTTGTGGATTTTCGGAAATTCTAACTTGCTGTGCTAGAATATACTAAAAAAAGATCATTAATCTGTATCAATCAAAAAAAATTCGCTCGGAAATAAAAGTTCTCTTTGATAGAATGCTACGTTTTCCTGTGTCAGGACACGATAAGAGCCGACATAACCTGGGGTTAGAAACCCCAGGATTTATTTCCAAACCGCTTCGCGGCAAAAAACTTTGCTGCAGTGCAATCTTATACGAGAGTTCTCTCTTTGAGAACACAATGCGTGCACCAGCAATGCTCTAACAAAATAACCCCTCACGCTTAGGTACAAAAAGCGTGAGGGGTTATTTTGTTAGAGCATTCGCATCGTCAAGATCATGGCCATTGCATCAGGGGAAAGCGGTACAGGGTTATTTTTATTTCCGGTTTCGGATAAAATTTTAGGGATGTCTTTTTTTTCTATCCCTAGTTTAGGTAATTGCAATTGTGCACACCAATGGTCTAGTCTTTGGAGTAAGCAATCAAGGTAAAAATTGAGCTTTGTAGCATCATAGGATTGTCCGGCCATCAACGCTCCGACACGTGCATATTTACTTAGGTATAGGGAAGCTGAAGCATCCTTTAATTTTTGCAATTCCATAATATTCACACGAGTGGCAGCATTGACCAAGGTTCCGCAGATCACACCATGCTGGATATTAAAAAATCCCCCAATGGAGGCGGCAAATCCATGTACAATGCCCAACCCAGCATTGGCAAGGGTGATTCCAGAAAGCAACGCTGCATAGGCCATATTGGTGCGCGCAGCTAAATCCTGGCCATTTTCAAAAGCTTGCACCAAGCTTGGAATCAAATATTCAATGCCGCTGAATGCCAAAGCATCGGTCATTGGATTTGCTTTGGTCGAGACAAAAGCTTCCAAAAGTTGTGTCAAGGCATCCATTCCGCAGGCAGCAGTAACATTTGCAGGGCATGTGAGCATAAGCTCAGGATCCACAATCGCAATATCAGGGATAAAATGATCATGGCGTAGAGACCGCTTGAATCCATGTTCTCCAATACGACTCAACACTGCATTTTTTGTGGCTTCGCTGCCAGTGCCTGCTGTGGTTGGAATTGCAATCAATCCCAAACGATTGCCGCTATGCGTCCGTTTTCCAATGCCTTCAAGATATTCTACAACAGAGCCAGGTTCATGCATCATAGCCGCAATGGCCTTGGCAGCGTCCAAAGCACTACCTCCGCCAATTCCAACCACTGCATTGATGCGAGCATCCTGGTATTCGGCTACTGTGGTATCCACTAGCTCTGGTGTCGGCTCTCCAGAAACCACAATTTGCGCATATTCGATACCTTGATCTTGTAAGCATTTTGCTAATGCTACGGCTTTGGGGGTATTGGCAAATGAATTTTGCCCACATACAATTAAAATCCGCGTGCCAAATCCTGTGAGCAATTTGGGCAATTCTTTAAATTTGCCTGGCCCAAAATAAATTTCTGGAAACTTTGCAAAATAAAATCCTGGAATTACCATAAATTACGTTCCGTAGGCCGAATGACGTTATGCTTGATCCCTTCTCTTGGCTTTGCCATCCAGTTGGCAACTGTGTCTTTCCAAAGAATATAGTGTGGTGTATTTTTATGCGCTTTGGCTGCTTCTTCTGATTCATAAGCCTCATAGAGCAAGAACCGACTTGGATCATCTGCACATTGCAAAAAATCAAACCGCAGATTCCCTGGTTCTTTGATGGAAGCTTCATGGTTAGCGATCGTGGCTGTGATAAAATCCTGGATATTTTCTTTTTTCACATAAACAATCACAGTAGTAACAATCATAAGCGTCCTTTCTTCCTAAATGACGCATGCGCATGAAAATGCGCATGCAATTAAAACGAAACTAATGTTTTTTGGAAACAAATAAAGCCAAAAGTCCCAATCCAAACAATGCCAAAGTATTGAATTCAGGAACTACGGGCGGAGTGAGTGAGGTATTGAGAACAAGCTGTGTGGCAACTGCTCCACCGCTGCCGCCAAAAATATAACGGTACGGATCACCCGGTGCTCCATTGACAAGGATACCAGCCATAGCAAATAACGAATGGTTGGCATTCATCGCAGCAATGGCATTGCTATTGAGTGTGATGTTGATGGTCTGGCCAGCTTCTGAAGAAAGCACAGTGCGTTCAGCGTATACCGTACCTGCGCCTAAATCATTATAAATCGAAGTAAGCCCAGTCCCGCCAGCCACCAAAGTAGCAACTGGAGTGAGAACATCGAACATTCGATAAATTTCAGTTGCAGCAACACCGCTAAAGCTGGCGCTATACACCTTAAGCGTGGCATCCACGATGTAATCTGTCACACTGCTGAGGTCAAACACAAAAAAGTCTCTGTGTTCGGTGCTCGCAATGTAATTATCATTCGTGGCATTATGCACGCCTGAATAATCATACCAGCCACGTTCATAATGAGTTAAGGTAATCGTTGCTGCTGAAATCCATGCACACAGCATCAGCATTACCAAGAAAAGAGCTGTTTTTTGCATCGTTGTTTCCTTTCATCAAGAGGATTGTTGACAAAAAAGATTTGTTCTAAAGAAATTATAGCACTGCTTGATGATCTTGTCAACCATTGACCAAAGTTTGATAAAATTCCCACTGTTTTTTAGCTAGCATAGCATTGGTATAGTATTGTTGGACATGCTCATAGCCTACTTGACCAAATTTTTGACGAAAAGATTGGTCAGCAAGCATGGTCCGCAAAATTTGAGATAGATCATGGCTATTGCTGAAAACCCAACCTCCGCTTCCGATTACATTCGGGATTTCACCCGAACATGAGCCGATCACAGGAACCTGGCAAGCCATGGCCTCAATCAATACATGGCCAAATTGCTCTTGCCAGCCTTTGCTGGTCATGGTCGAGAATTCTAGGCTTTCTTCAGAAGGCAATACAAACACATCCATTACATTGAAATATCGCCAGATTTGGTCATGAGCAATACTATGGCACCAAACCAACCGATCTCCAATGCCATGTTCAT
>JAKLHB010000183.1 GCA_022710345.1 Planctomycetota bacterium | reverse complement strand
TGTCAATCATTTCTTGCACTTCACCTAACCCTTCGGGTAAAATCTTGCCCATTTCTAGGGTTACTAAAGTGCCTAGCTCTTCTTTGTAAAGGCGAAGTTCATGGCCAATTTGCCGAACAATTTCTCCGCGTTTTGGGGCAGGATCCATTCGCCACATCATGAAAGCTTTTTCAGCTTCTGCTACAACTTTTTCGTAATCTTCTGGTGTTGCTTGGATTACTTCAGCTATAACTTCGCCTGTGATAGGCGTGATGGATGCCAATGGTGAACCATGCCCAAACCATTCGCCATGAAATGCACCATAATTTTTAGGCTGAATTCCTAGTTTTTCTAGGACTTTGCGAATTTTTTCATCCATGACTTTCATAGAAAAAAACTCCTGAAAATTTGCATGAGGAAATAGAATCAGATTATTTTATCAAATGGGAAATTGTATAGCAAGGAAAAAAACAGTCTGTTGATAGATGGTGGTCTATAGTGGCAAAAATAATTGATATACAAAGAGCTATGCAAGTTCTCGTATTTCCAGAATTAACCCAATGTGGCCAACATCTTTGCCTTCTCTACGAAAGGAAAAGAAATCTTGCGCATGGCAATAGCTGCATAGTTGAGAAGTCTCAATGTGCTCTGGTAATATCCCGGTTTTTTGCAATTGTTCTGCATTGGCTTTCCAAAGATCCAGATAGACCTGGCCATTTTTATAAAGCAGCCAATGTTCAGAAAAAATATGCTTGGCTGCCTCGATCACATCGTTTCCGACCACATAGCAGCATGGACCAATGGAAGGAGCAATGCCCGCAAAAATATCTTGCGCAGGACATCCGTATTCTTGCTGCATCATCCAGGCTGCTTTTTGGGTAATCATTTGCATGGTGCCTCGCCAGCCAGCATGAATTGTAGCAATCGTATGCTTGGAAGGGCAAAATAAAGCCACTAACACGCAATCTGCAGAGAGCGCCATGATTGGGACTTGCAAGTCTGATGTAATCAATCCGTCAGAGTCAGGTATAGCAGTACGTTGTGACAGCGATCCTCTACCTATGTCTGATTTTGTAACCTTGCTGATATTTTGGCCATGCACTTGGTGTCCAACAATCAAAGCTGATGCTGAAATTCCAAGAGCCGTGGCCACCTGACTGCGATTTTGTTCGACAAAGATACAAGAAGAACGCATGGAAATTTCATGGCCTGGAATTCCCCTGGTGGTTACAGCATGAATCAATTGGGGAAATTGGCTAAAGATATGAAATTGATACCATGCAATGCCATTTTTTGAATGCAGTTCCATAGATCAATTTGAAGATGTGACTAGGTATGTTTGTAAGAATAAATTATCCCAAAATAACTTTGCATAGACATTAAAGACCATAAAATTAGGACAAGCCAGAAAAAACTCCACAAGCTCTTGGACTTTATGTGTGCTGCATTTTTGTGCTAAAGCCTGAATTTGTGGCAAAAAATCACGGTTGACAATCCAATCTACATTGCCTTCTGTGTATTGGCAAAGCAACACATCATGCCAAAATGATGCCATATAGCTCAATAAATCTAATGTGGTGGCTGTGGTGAATTTTTGTTCGCTACTCAGCTTACAAAATTGTTCGCTTGTTTGGATCGGATCTTGGTTGGTGCATGCTTGAAGCATCATTTTTCGGTACTTCCAGGTATTTTGAAGCGCATCCTTGGCTGCTTCGATGTTCTGGTTGCTCCATTGAAATACACATTGGGCTTCTTCAGGACTTACTTGAAAATCTTGCATCAATTGATGCACAGCATCTTGAGTATCTGGAACAAGGCGAAAAACTTGTGATCTGGATAAAATGGTGGGTAAGATTGCATCTGCATTTTGCGTGGTGAGAAAAAAAATACAGTGGCTTGGCGGTTCTTCTAAGGTTTTTAATAAAGCGTTTAGCCCTTCTCGTTTTAGAGTCTCCACATCGCGTATGATAAATATTTTATATTCGCTTTCCCAAGGTCTATTTTGGGTATCTGCGATCATATCTCGAATTTGTTCCATGGAGATTATTTTTGCCTCTGTAGGCTCGAGCACTGTAATATCTGGATGGGCATGCAGTTGAATTTTTTGGCAAACGCTGCATTCTCCGCAGGGTAAAGGATTGAGGTGGGGACAACAGAAAATGGCTGCGATCTGTCGTGCAATAGAAACAAGCCATTCTGAGCTGACAGAGACCAAGAGATATGTGCGGTGTGCCAAAGATTGCTTGGTTTGCACTTTTGCAAACCAAGCTAATAATTGATTTGGATAAAAAAATTGATGCATCATAATTCAAATAACGACATGAGATTGGGATCAATAGCTGGCATACATCAAATGCATCACTTCCTCACCCAGTAACACACTTTCACCAAACACGTTTGGATTAGGGGGCACCTCTTGACGCATTTCATTGCCAATACTATTGCTGGTTACCCAATTTGATTTTTTTAATTTTTCTAAAAAATTTTGGAATAATGCCGGAGTAACTTCTGGAATCGCTTCAGTTACGGGCTTATTCAACATTGCAATCTCTGCTACAAAAGAACCTACAACTTCACGATGAATTTTTTTATAAAGCTCTGGATTAGCAAAAATTTCCATACATTCCATTACTTTAAATTTATCCTGCCGATATTCTTCAACATCCACCATAAGAACATAAACCCCAATTTGGCCTGGGACTACTTCAGCAAGGGCTTGCAACATAGCTTGCGCACGTGCTCTGCCTTGCTCTCGTTCTTGGCGTTCTTCAAAACTACTTGTTGTGATCGTAGCAGACGCAGTCGCATAGTCTTGATCACTGCCTAAATAAACATCTTTCATAGCAGTAAAATCACTCGTAGGTGTGATGGACCTGGTGACCGTGGAAGTTTGAGTGATGGATTCCCAAGTTTCAGATTGGTGTTTGGTTTTAAAACGCATACTTGGGGTAGTCACTTCACCAGATTGGCTCATAAATTGTCGCTGGCGGTGTGGATTCCATCGTCCTTGCTGGATGCATTGCACAGGGATTTTGATGCTTTTTTTGCTTGGGATGATAAAGCTATGGATGATTTGCCGATTTTGCCCACCGCCACGAATGATGGTTCCTCGGTAGGTTAAAAAAAATTCGTCAGATTTATTTTTCAAAGTCACTGTCGGCACAGAAGAGCTTGGCAATTCTTCGATTTCCACGGATTTATCTTCCATGCCTTCCCAGAAAAACCGATGGATTGGCGTTGATGAAGTCGCCCTTTTAGACACCACAGGCACAAATCGAATGCCATCAAATGATCGAGTGAATTCAACTGCCAATTCTAAACCTTCTAAAGCGATAGCCATAAGATATAACCTTTCCCAAAAAGTAAATGACTGAATATATGATTTTACCATAACTTGCTTGATTTGTCAAGCCAGGATTGAGGAAAATTAGGACAAGAAGAAAAAATAGTTGCAATTTGGAGGAGATTTTATGAAAATATGGTAAAGTCATTCGCAATGTTGAATAGCAAAAAGGAAAAAAATATGCCTGTTTCTTTTTTCGATTCTCCACCTACCAAACAATCCCGTTTGTGTACATTTCGATGCCCATATCGCCAAGAGCACGATGAACTAGAGCATAACATCACCATTGCGTGGAAAGGCCAGACGGGTGGTAACGATGAAGTGGAAATCTTAGTGGAAAATGTTCCATATCGAGGTAAGCCTCTTATTTTAGCACCCAGTGCAATCAAAGGACATACAGGAGAGTTTTTACCTGCTGGGACGTTATACACCGCTTGTAGTTGCATGGCAAAGAAGGGAGCCAAAATACGTTATGTGGCAACAGAAGTCTTAGACACTACCCAGCCAAGTGGTGGTGGGGGAGATGAACACTTATCCAAAATAACCAAAAAAATTTCGAAAGACTTGTTTGCCTCGACACAAATGTTAATTCAATTGCACGATGATATAGAAGGCTTTGTGAACAGTCAAAAAAAATTTACTGAAGATTTGCCAGGATCGCTATTGGCCAAACTTCAGCCATTGTATGGCAGTTTTATGGCCGATATATTGCTCCAAACTTTGCAAGACATATTTGCTTTGTATGAAGCACGCATGATTGAACTTCTAAAGCCACTTGCTAAAGCGATGAGCACAGAATTGCCACAATTAGAACCTGCAAAACCAGTTGTCATAGATCCAGCGAAATTAGGACAAGTAGAGATAGCTCCTAAAACTCCAGAGTCTTCAAGCCCTAGTGATGAAACCCAAGATATGATCGAAGTCCCTCAGCCTGAGCTTACTGTTGAAACCAAAGAGGCCAAAGGTAAAAGTGGCCCTGCTAAGGAAATTCGCATTCATAGAATCAGAACTTTGCATAATCCTGCAGAAGAAGAAACATCAGCTCCTGCCCCTACAGGTGAAAGTTTAAATTCTGCATTTGCCAAACTAATGGAATCTCCAGAAGAAGATGATGAGAAATCCAAGCCTTTATATCAACCTAGCTTAGGTGTGACACGTGTGATTGAAGCAGCGATGTATAAGAAAGCTTGGGAAAGTGCTGCACAAGATGAGGTTCCTATGCTAGATGACATGCCAAAACCACCATCCAAGAAACCCATAGACAAAAAGCCTGATGAAGAGCAACAAGCTGATTAGCCACAATCCATAGCCATTTTAATTTTTTAAGTGCGCATATAACAATATAAAAAACATTGTCTTATGCGCACCAGGATAAACCATAATATCATGAATTTAGGCTTGGCTAAACAATGATGGTTATGCGAAGCGATTAGGCAGGCTTGGTCCAATTAGCCATTTTTGGCTCAGGTTTAAGGCCGGTTATAACGTTTTCATACGGCCTAAGCGGCCGATTTGAAAAGCAATGAGCGTAATATCATCTTTAAAATAAAGTTTACCATTTACGAATGTCTGGATATCCTGCTTAATATGTTGAATTAAGTTACGAATTGGCCCACCGTAAGATTTTTGGCACCATGCTGTAATTGCATTGGCTAATCGTTCATATCCATAGTCTTGTGCTTCTGCATTGGTAATTTCTGGGATACCATCGCTATAAAAAATAAGGATATCTCCTTCTTGAAGTCGCAAGAAATTCTCCATAAATCTGGAAATTCCCATGCCTAAAGGAGTTCCCGTGAATGGTAAGTTTTCCAATTTAAGATAGACGGCTTCATTGGGATCTTTTTCATTTTCTGGTGGCCGATAGAAGATTGGAAATGGATGGCCAGCACTTGCATACATAAAATATGGGCAGTATTCGTCGAGTGATAAAATTCCATACAAAGCAGTTGCTTGTGCATATCCGCCCCTGGATCTGCCGCTTTTGTAGAGAAGTTGATCCATTTTTTTTAATAATGCAGCAGGTGCAATTTGTTGATCTGCAAATAGTTCAGCTACAGGATAGATGAGTTGGGTATATAAATAGGCTTTCATGCCATGTCCCATAGTATCCCCAATTAAAACCCCATATTTTCCATCTGAAAGTGGAATACAATCATAGAAATCGCCTCCGACTTCTTCCAAAGGCTGGTACCACATTGCGACTTCTGCTCCTTCAATGTTGAGACAATCAGGCATGGGGAATTGGTCTGCACGGGTGATTTCATCACATACATATCCTAAGGCTGTGGCAAATTGAGTGCTTAATTCAGATGCTTTGACAGACTTACACTCTAGCAAAATATCACAGATAATTTTGAAAAGTCCTTCTGGAAAATCTTCGATATTTAAATATTTATTTCGTAACTCTTCGGCTGTGATACTTGGCTTAACCCCACGTATTGCTTTACGAAAACTCTGGCGGTCTTCCTCAGTTTTTTGCAAACTGAATACCAGCAAAGAAGCTACGCAGTATATATCCTTACGCTTTTCTCCCAATGGGAATGGGGCAAAATCCACACTGCCAATGATCTCTCCTGGGGTGCTTAATTCATTCGAAACAGGACCCATTTCCATACCAGAAAGTGTGATCATGGAATCCATCTGAAGTGTAGATTGACTTTGCTGGCGTTTGACCAAAGTCAGACCAACAATTTTGACTTGGTTTTGATCATCCACAAGGATATGTTCTGGCTTGAGATTTCGGTGTGATAAATCTGCTCGGTGTAAGTCTTGTACGGCTAGAGTTACTTGATGGAATATCTTAATTGCAAGGTTCAAATCCAATGGCAGAACTTGATCCAATGGTCTGCTTTTGAAATATTCAAAGCATTGATAATCACATTCATGACCATCAATCACAATATCTTTGCCGACATCCGTAATTCGAGGGATGTATGCAGAAACACTGCTGAGCAACATAGCAGATCGCCGAAATCGAATGAAATGGCCGCTTTCTTTACGTCGTAATTTTAAAAATACCAACGTATTATTAGCTAATGTATCAACACAAATATAACTCTTTTTAAAAGCCGTGTCCGAGATTTTTCGCAAGATCAAATATTGCCGTTCCTCTAAGTGGACGAACAACTGGGTACCGCTATTTTCTCCTGTAGTTGGTGCATCTGCCCGCCTTACATAATAATTAGACAGCATGAGATAAATATGGTTTGGCTTGATCTCAATTTTATCGTTAACACAAAATTTTTTTCCATTTTGATAATACGATTCGCCATGCTTGTTCAATCTTAGATCATAGGTCTTTTTTTCTTCATTCCAAGTCAGTTGGAAATATTCGACAATATTGGCCTGGCTCCTAGACAACGGAATCTCACCAATCACTTTATCATTTTTAATCATCAGGATTTTATCTGTACCCATACGTCGTCCTCCTTTGTTTTCAACGAATCCATCCTAGGTATTTCAAAGCATAGCCGAACATGGCTAGGCATGTACAACGTGCTTGAAATTTGCGAGCACAGGCTGAAGGTATCCATAGGCAATAAGCGTACCAGGGCGACAGCAAATGGCGTAGCAAAAGATAGATTCCTCGCATCCATCGCAAAGGCCAAGCACGAGGATTCTGGCTTAATTCAAAAATTGCATTGGATACTCCGGCCCAAAAAAAACGACGTTCAAACCATGATTTTTGCAAACGATTTTCTGGAATTTGATGGTGGACCACCATCTTGGGATGATAATACGTGCCCAACCCTAATTCCTGAATTTTTGTCTGAACCCAAATTTCTTCCAACGAAAGCAGGCGATTTCCCTGCCTTCCCAAGCTCTCTGGAAATCCTGCAATTGCCTGAAGTACATGCTTTGGAAAAGCCATATTCGCCCCTACAATCCATTGGTTGGGATTTAAGAAACAAGGCTCTGGCGACCAATCTAAAATAGTGAGATGAGGAAGCATGGCATCTGAAATCCATGTTGGCCTTGGTGCCATCCAACGTGGAATCACTTTGCCTCCAACACATCCAGGTTCAGGCAATACTTGAGTAAATACAGCAAGGATTTGGGCCAACCAACCTGGTTCTGCGACTGCATCGTCATCTAAATAAGCAATATATTTGCCAAGCGCTTGGGACCAGCCTGTGTTGCGTGCACAGGATAACCCTAGTTTAGGTTCGTAGATATATCGAATTGAATGCACACGCTGGAATTCCTGCACAACCGCACGGGTAGTATCTTGCGAAGCATTATCCACGATGATCATTTCATATTGGGCTGGATTTAGGGTTTGCTGCACCAGACTTTGAATAGCTTCACCTAGAATTTCAGCACGTTGGTGCGTGCAAATGATCGCGGAAATGACAGGAGCCATAGAATCAGCCTTCAAAATAACATTCTATTGAGGAAATCGTCTGTAAAGGCGCAGAGATGACCACTTTGTCTGCGCCTTTGCAAGTTTGGATTGAGAAAAAATGGCCACTCAGATTCTAATCCAAATAACGATCACGATTTAAACTTGGGTCTTGGAATAGATCGCCTAGATCGCGGACATTGCCAAAAATCGGCTGGAGATCAATTGGAATTGCTTGGAGTTGTTGCAATTTTGCTTTTAAATTTGGGCTCAAAACGCCATATTTAGCAATAAAGGCTTTCGCACGATCATAATCGCCTGTGCCTTGAATTTCCAAAATTTCCTGAACTAATTGCTTAAGGCTAGGAACGATTTTTTCAAAATCAACTGAATAGAACCCATCTTTTTCTACAATGCCTTGTTTCTCTTGTAAAAAATTGAGTTGGACAAGATTGGCTCCACCATGAGCGTCTTCTACTCCAAAACGCATGGAACGGAACATGGATGCCAATTGAGTCACAAACACTGCCTGACTCAATTCTTTGGAAATCACACCTTTTTCAATCATCAGCAATGTATTATACAAAGCCACTGCGTCAGCTTTTGCTTCTTCAATCAACGAATATGTCTCTTTTAAGGCTTTGCGTACTAGAATTTTTTCAGCTTGTGGAGCAATATAATCAGTGCCTAGAGGATGGGACATTTCATGCAAGATGACATGATACAAAAAAGCTTTGAACCGAATTTGGAAGATTTGTTCAGGGGTGATCAAAGTTTGAGCAATGGGGAGCAAAATATTGAGATACTTAGCTTCCATGACATTTTGCAGAATAATCTTTTTTGAGCCTTTTAGCTCGCGTACTTTTTCATCATTGGGCAATGCAAAGGCAATCGTATGCACGCCAGCTTTGGCATCCCCTGCAGAAAATACTAAATTCGAAACTTTCAAAGGGGATAATGTGGGTAAATTTTCCGCCAGATATTTCTTATCTACAGGAAGGTTAGATTGCATCTCTTTGAGATAAGAGATAAAAGCTTGGACTTTTTCAGTTTCTACTGGATCATTGATGTAAATAAATGCTTCATACGCTGCTTTATAATTAAACAGAGCATCTTCATAGACTTCATAAGGTCCGATAACGAGTTCCACTCGATTTTGCACAATATCTAACCAATCGCAATCGCTTTGGAAATAATCATTGGACAAAAGGTCTTTTGCTCGTTGCTCTAAATATTTTTTAAGGCTGGGATTTTCGGCTAATTCACTTGCTTTTTGCAAATGCACCACACATTCCTGGAGATACTGGGCATAATATTTAGGATAAGCAACAGGTTCTAGCCCTTCTGGGGTTCGCACAATGACTGTATAAGGCGATTCCATCTGCTCTTTGCTATCAGGATGCTTTGCTACATAGGCATTAAATTCTTCTGCAGTCATATCCTGCGGATAAAATCCTGCGCCTAAAGGTTTTTTGGTACTGCCAAAGAATGGTAAATCCCCTTGCAAACGATCAAATGGTCCAAAATGGATTAAAAATTTGGCTTCTATAAAAGCTTTATCATCCCCTTTATATGCTTGCAACTCTTTCCAAACTTCAGGATTACGATGATATACTTGATGGAAAAAAATTTTATCCATCACAATACCAGCTTTGACCAAATGATACAATAATTCTCTTTCTTTAGCATCCAATTCCATAATTTTGGCAGCAATTGTACTAGCAACGTGACTGCTGATCTGGATTGGCTCTTGGGCATGCATAAGGTTCAATCCTAACCATAGAGCAAAGACCACGATCAATGTTAATTTCTTCATAGAAAATCCTTTCACAATAGAAGATATATTTCATTTTGACAAAAAATTTGTCAAAAAGCAAGTAAAATCATGGTAAAAATAAGCATTGATTCTCGGTATGGAGTTTAGTATAATGAGATATAACGACTATTCACAATACCTTGCTCCTTTCCGCCAATTCCAGCAGACGCTGTCGAACGATTTCTGGCTTGCAAAGCTTTCTGGGGC
>JAKLHB010000182.1 GCA_022710345.1 Planctomycetota bacterium | reverse complement strand
ATTTTTTTTGATTGATACAGATTAAGTATCTTTTTTTAGTATATTCTAGCATAACAAGTTAGAATTTCCGAAAATCCTCCATTTGCATGTATAAAAACAATAGCCATCGCTTACAATAATGTCAGCGATGGCTATTGTTTGAAGGTTTATGAAATAGTGCATGATGCCTATCTGATGGTCAACCAACGATGGTGCATTATGCCTGTCGGATGCTAAACCAACGTTCGTCTGACCATCCAAAGATTCGATTGGCCAGGACAATTGCCTTGACACTGCTAAGCAATGCCATTGCTTCTATGGTGAAATCCCATCCCACCACAACAAGCTGATTCTGAGATGGGCCAATTTTGGTGAGCATTTTCACAATAGCAGCAGAGGTAACAATCTTCGAGCTTGCATACGGAAAAAGAGCCAAATCAAGTATAGTGTCAGCCAATTCTGTCCCACGCACTAAATGCTTGGCTGCATAAGGCAAGCGCTCTCGTAAGCAATGCCCTTCCAATCCACGTATGATCGTCGGTTTGAGCATCGTAACTTACCTATCTCAGCCTATTTAATGTAATCTACAGTAAAGCCTTCTGGATTCATTAAAAGATACAACTTTCCATCACCTGAAATTTTCATAGGGCCAACAGGTACTTCGTGCAGAATTTCTTTTTGCTTGAAATTGTCGCTCTCTCGAGCAAAATATACGTTCATCTTTTGATCCAAGGCGCTGACAGTGCAATAAACCATTGTTTTGGAATCGCTAGAAATGAAAGGATACGTATAGGACACATCTTTTTCTCCAACTTCCCAAACTTGGTTATCCTCAAAACTTTTGACATACGTCCTGCGGGTTTTTGCATCTTTCAGGATAGAGTAAAACACTCGGTCACCATTGCCTGCAAAGTTGCCAATTGCTAAGCCACGATCTACGGTGATCAGCTCTCCTTTGTTATAGCATACAAGGAGCATAGCACCTTTGCGCTTGTCTTCTTCTGTGAGGGATTTGAAAGGCTTGAGATACGCAAAATACACGGCATCTCCGCTTGCAATATACATAATGCGGGGTTGAGTTTTAAACTTTTGATATAATTCTGTTAAATTCACAGTTTCAATAAATTTCACATCTTTTTCAGCCATGCGTAGCTCAACAACAGCATCTTTGATCCAATATTGATCTTTATCATAGAAATAGCCAGAAAGGAAAACGCGGTTTGCCCAAGATACGACCAAAGTATCGGTTCTAAAACCTGGTTTGCCTGTTTGGGCTTGAAAAATGGTTTCAAATTGCAGGGTCTGCATATTCACCTTGAGAATCTTGGTGCCATAGTTACCGACCACGATCAGGCTTTTTTCTTGATCTGTGAATGCCAGGCTAACTACAAACGCGATGGGTAGCAGAACAGTATCCACGGTATATTTTCCTTCAGGTTTGAACCTGAATATCCTCAGTCCATATACCAAACCTTTTCTGCGATTTTCGATGTCCATAAATTCATAACCAACGAATGTATCTCCTTTTTGGGATAGGAGTGCTGGCTTGAATTGGTAAAAATCTATTTTATATTTATCAAAATCGCCACGGGTGATTGTCCATTGTCCATAAACCGGTGCTAGCAGGAGTGCCAACACTAAGAATAAGAGTCTTATTTTCATCGTTTTTCCTTTCAAATTCTTCAATATTTATAAATATTTATGTTTGCAAAGGTTTTCTGTCTTTTTTGCAATAAAAAAAGCCACCTGATCGCTCAGGTAGCCTTTTTTTCGTCAGTGGAAAAAAGTAGCAAGTCAATCCTACTTATGCATCTTTTTGACCATGAACATCACAGGGTGCCAATCCCACATCATTTGGTTCCTACCATTTTGTACAAAGTAGGAAATCATGTTGGAATGACGAACACCAATTTCTGTAATCTTGAGGTCTTTCACGCTCACGACTTCGCCAGCATCTGCTTTTGCATTGCTATTGCGATCTTGCCATACAGAAAGGGTGCTGAGTTCTTCACCCATGAGTTTGCCATCGCCATTGGCATCCAAAGTGGCTAGTTGTTCGAAGCCATCTCTGTATCCCTTGGCAAAACCAAACAGATGATTACCAGTTACTTTTTCGCCTGGAACATATTGGAGCAACAGTCCATCATTGGGGCCGATCCATTCAATGGCTTCATCAAAACCATCACCATTGAGATCGAAATCAATGAAACTGGCTTTTTCATTATAATCATGTGGCAACCAATCGCCGTTGAATGTTGCAAGTTTGCCATCGCCATCCATATCCAGAGCAATGGGTGTGCTGGTATCATACGCATAAATGGTGTATAAATTACCAGTGCTGGTCTGGATCTGCAATTCAGAATTGCCAGTGGCAGCGGTGTTGCGGCCAGCATAGAAGTTCAGGTTATAAGAATTGACTCTGTTGCTTGAATCCGTCAAAGTTGCATCATAATAACTGGAATTGCCTGCACCATTGCCCAGGTTGTAGCCATACGAATCAAAATAGGAAGTCTGGCCATTGGCAATAGTAGCGCTGAATACTTCAGAACTTTGAGGGAATGAGTTGTAATAGGATAACAAGTCGCTTTTGAGTTGGCTTGCATCATTGGACCAATAATGGCTCCAAATATCTCCATTAGATCCTTGTTGCATCTGGGTCAAATAATTGATGATGCCTGAGATAGACCATGTGCTGAAGAATGGGCCAGTGGAACGGATTTTCAACAGCTTAGGGGTTTCACTTTCGCTGGTCACCATAGGTTTATCCAACGAACTATCATAAATGACAGTCTGTGCCATGGCTGCTGCAAATAGGCAAAGCACAAAGGATAAAATATATTTTTTCATAGGAGTATCTCCTTATCCATAAAAAAACTACATTATATATATACAACCCAACCGGCTAGTTGGAAAAAACTAGCATATTGGGGTAAAAAGCAAGAGAATAGGAGATTAGCAATATTCTAGCACGATCTTGACAATGATTCAACAAAAATTTTTATTTTTTATAAAAATTCTTTAATATATTGATGAAAAAAGAGTTAAAAAGAGTTAAAAAAATTTTAAGGAATAACTTGATCTTCGTTGGGGATACATTCCCAAAGAATATCCCTGAGAACAAAAATTAGAATGGTGACAGAATCTAAAGCTGCACAACGATCTACCCAAGTACCAGTGTAAAAATTCGCGGTGTATTCTAATTCATGATCAGGAGTGACTGGTATTCTTGAAGCAGCAGGAAGACCATCTCCATAGTATCCTGGTTGAGTTGAGTCTGAAGTTGGTGTATGGCCAGTCACAAAGGTACCTGCATTCGTAGGCCGAATGCGAGTGCTGCAAGTTATATAAGACCCTGCCGCACCAGGAGTCGAAGGCCGAGGCGGATACGAAGTCCAATACAGAGGGCCAAGCATTCCTGGATATGCAATCTTGATGATGTTTTGATAACTGGCATTGCTAAAGCGCGTTGGGGTAAAAGATGTAAGTCCATTGAGGCTAGCTTTATAGGTTCTTACCCCATCTATGGTTGCATTTCCTGCATGCGTGATTACCATGGCATATCTAAACGTACTTTGTGGAATTTGATCATCATATTGTTCCCGGTAAAATCCATTGAGAAAAAGGCCGTCCATCTGAGTGCTCGTTCGAATATTGGATGCATTGGCAGGCGATTTTTCATTGATGACGCAAAATTCTTGTGCACTGGGATTGCCCAAATAATATTGGGCCCATGCAACTTTGGCTCCATTCACAAACATAGATAGCCCAGATGACAGCGTAGAGCTTGTATCATCCCATGTAACCAAGAGATGGTACCAGCGATGTGCTTTCCAACTTGAAATATCCCATACCGCTTCGCGTTTGGCATATTTACGACTAGGATCCCCATCTGCCATGCTATAGGAACCATAGTAATTGCCATCTGAATCAAAATATGCACCAAAATAAATTCGAGATAAACGAAGTTTTCCTAAGCCACTTTTGAAAAGATGGGTCTGCACGCCTTCACGGAAATAAATCGTGACCGGGGTTGTTTTATTCGTGACTGGGTCTTTGACCAACCGAATGCCAGATTTTTCATTAGAAAGTTGGGTAAAAGAAACTAATCCGCAAACAGTTTCTGAATTCCCTGGGACATCCAATTTGACCCAAAATTCGATAGAACCTTGATAATTCCCTAGCTTGCTGTTGGAATAGGCATTGTCATTGGTAGTACTCCGGCCCGCGATTGTGCCGACTGAACCAACACTCCCAATGGTGTTAGCTGTGTAGTAGCGGTATTTGTAGATATAGCTATTGGTCCCACTATCCCATGCTAGATACATAGGTGTTTTCGAAAGCATACCATCTGGTACAATATGGTTCATTACACTAGTGCCGAGGTTGATGCTCGGTTTTGTGGCATTGATTAACTTGAGATCGCTCGCCGGTGATCTCAAATGCTGGATTTTGCTAATGGTGTCTGGAATTTTATTCGTGACTCCCGACACAGTACCATTGCTACTATCATCTATTCCAAATAATTCAGAAGCTTGGAAATAATGTAATTCATTGCCACTCGATAGAGTTCCTTGCAGTTGGGCTTTCGGCTCAATCCACCCCATATTCGTATCTGCTAAAGATGGCTCAGGATAGGAAATGCTATTGGTAAAAGTTGGATATCCTGAAATAGCATTTACGCGAAAATCTTCCTGTGTGGTATGTGTCTGGAATTCACAGAACTTGACCACAGTTCGCAGCATAGCCGAAGACACTGTCCTTGTTTTTTGCTGATTGCTGATCCTGCCTAATGAGTATACTTCAAGCCTTCCTTGGGACCAATAGCAAAATTCAGTGGTGTATCCTGGAGAAAGTGTTGTGGTGCCACCGCTAACTTTGACTGCATATAAGTCTGCTTTGGTGACAAACCGATATGAAAATTCGTTTGGATTCCAAAAATTGAGCCGATAATTAGGGTTAAAGTTTGCCTTGAGAGCATCACGACATGCTTGATACCACTGAGAGCTATAGGCGGGAGTGCCTGTCACCCAACCCAGGGAGCTTTCACTCACGGTATTGAAGTTTGTAAGCTTTTTTCCTGAGCTTGGAGCAGGTAAATCTGAATCTTGAATAATCGTAGTAGTATCTAAGATAGCTTCTAATTCCCCTGCATATTTCAAAGGACGGTCTGTTCCAGGATGAATTTGATTATAGATACGATCTGCTAAAGTAGCCGCTTTAGCAGAAAAATCAAGCTGAAGCCGCCAATAGTCTGGAGCCAATCTTGTCTCATTTTGCATGGCTGCTGGGCTACCTTGGGTGCTATATGATTCTGATGTATAGGCCATGTCCGAATGATACATATATACTGTGGCGCGTATATTGGCAATTAAGGCAGCAAGCAGGTTACGTGACGCTGTATTGACATTGACAGGCGCGCGTTTTTCTTTATAATAGGTGCCATAAGAATTTAATGGAGGTGCCGGCAAAGTGACTAATCCACCAGCAGACCCTTTTGTAAATCCTTTTGTGCTCGGATCAATCCAAGAATCCACCGTTAAATTATGCACTAATCTTCGCCGTGCATCTACAGTACTTTTGCTGCATTTTTGATCCACTAAGCTTTTGATTTCCTGAAGAGAGCTGATGGGCGGTGGTTTTTTGTCGTCCAGTGGACGAATGTAATCTGCAAACCTTACATAATCCACCAGCCCATCTGTACCAGTTTGTGTGGTATCAATTCCACATTGTTTTGCTAATTCCCGGATCAAGGAATTCATAACATTGTTCGCTTGTGTCTGCTGAGGAGTCCCATAATTTTCTGTATCATGGCTGGAAATGTTCAATTTCCCTTGTGGATCCATAATTTTTAAGGCATAAGTATTGCCATTGAATTCGTATCTTCCCCGTCTTGTTTGGGCATCAATCCAATCCCCAACAGTTCCTGAATAATTGTATTCTCGAGTTTGCTCAGCAGGAAGATTATAATTAGCTTCAAGGGATAAATGTGTGGCAGTGTCAGCTTTAGGATCATGATATGCGGCAGTCTCTAAACGATATCGGGCATCAAATTGCGTCTGATCTGCTGGATTAGGATATGGATTCCTATGGGGATACCAAAAATTGTTTGGTATGGCTGTTCCTGTTGCCAATGAATTCCAGAGTACAGCCTTCGCCCTTTCCACGCCAGCAAATGCTGCTAGCCTTGCATCTACAATTGAGACATAGTTGTGAGCTGCAGCTTGCTCATAAGTCATCATCCTAGCAAAAGCCACTGCCATCATGGAAAGGATCATCATTACGCTGACACACAGAACTAGGCTAATCCCCTTTTTGGTAAAATGGGGTGCAGAAAACATTTTTTTCCTCCTCCGGTATTAACAAGACATAAAGAATTTATGGCCGCATTTTCCACAGCGGAATTTACCGCCTTTGACATTGATCTGGACAATAAATTTAGTGCCACAATGTGGGCAAAAAACACGCATGGCTTTTTTAGTTTCTAGCATCCCAAGGTATTCTTCGAGCCGTGGACGGTCAAAAATATCTAAATTTTGAGGCAAACGATTGAGGCTTTTATCTTTTTCTACAAAACTTTTTAAGGTGACATATTGAAATTTAGTAATATGCCCTTGGCGAATTAAGAAGGCAGCTAAATTATCCGCCATCTCATTTTGTTCAGCTTGAGCAAAGTAATGATCCAAGAGAATTTTTAAATCACGTTTAGAGATAAATTCATATCTCAATGCGTGTCTCACAACATCGGCTGCTTCTATATCGGTTAAGCCTTCCGTGCATTGCTCGACACTTTGCGCAGCAATTTCCTTAAAAGCAGCGCTTTCGCTTTCTCGCTGGGTATATTTGGCTAAGACAGTGCCACGTATGTCCAGTTCCATGGTGCTCATGCTCATATCTTCTGTCCCTGATTTGGATACACGAAGCATATCTGTGGCATTGACTACCTCTGGATTATCTCCTAATTTAAGCGAAGGTGCTGATATTTCAATGGTGTCCCAATTTTCAGCGTGAGGTGGAATGGCTTGTTGTGCTTTTGCAGACGCGCCTGGCTTTGCCACAGTTTTGGCCTGTTTTGGCTGATCTGTTCTTTTGCCTTGTCCATGAGCAGCCGCCGGAGTTGTTTTACTTTGGCCGCGGCCCGCTGGAGCTGTCTTGCCTTGGTCGCGCGCCGCTGGAGCTGTCTTGCCTTGGTTGCGAGCCGCCGGGGCTGTTTTAGACGCTGGCTTGCTTTGCTCACGAGTATCTAAAGCTTGGCTTAAGAGCCCACTTTGCTGCTTAGCAGTGGTTGCAGGCCCTGGTTTTGCCGGATTCCGGCTGGTTTGCGCAAGCTGATTCCGTTGAGTCCGAACTGCCGCCGTTCCTCCTGCCTTGCTGCTTTCGGCTGCCTTGGTATCTGGTTTTGTGGATGGCAAGCTTTGGGAGGTTTCTTCTAAACCTGCGGTTGCATCAGTCGCATTCTGGCTTTCTTGAAGAGAGCGTTGTTTGGCTGCTGCAGCCGCGCGTAGCACGGCATCTTGATCTTCGAACGATGGTAATACCATTGTTTTGGTAGCAGCCATCTCATCTAATGGGCTCCTGCTCACAACCCAATTTTCTACATTATCCTCGGTTTGCCCAGACTTAAGCTGGACATAAAATACACCCTGGCATTGTTGGCATCGAAATTTATTTGATTTGTTAACTTTGAGCTCTTTTCGGATGCGATACCGAAATTTGCAATGTGGGCATGCAATAGAAACTGTATCATCTGGGCCAAGACTTGCTGCTGACTTTTTTGCCTGGCTCGAAGATTGTGCTGCTTGTCCCACTGCCGCTGACTTTTTTGCCTGGCCCGAAGATTGTGCTGCTTGTCCCACTGCCGCTGGCTTTTTTGCTGCTTGTCCCACTGTTTCTTGCTGAGTGCCTTTGCTGACGACAGCTTTTTGAGGTCCTGTTTTAGTCCTGGCAGTAGATGCTGTTTGTGCTGGCTCAGAAGAACGTTCAGCAGTGCCTAAAAATTTTTCTACAGACTTGCGATTGCGAATGTCAACACTTTGCGGCAACTGATGACTTTGGCGATCTTCCTCCACGCCCTCTTTCAAGAATTCTACTTGCGACTCCGACAGACAACCTTGTTCAATCAACAGTGCTAACAAACCTGCATTGCCACGGGCTAGCGTACTATAAAATTTTTCCCAATGTGGAGCAAGAGTTTGCACAGATAAAAAACCAAGTTCCAATGCTCCTTTGACTGCAACCAATTCTTCACGCACTGTTAAACTAGATGTTTGTTTCAGCATATTTATTCTCGAAAATATCACTGCAACCCAAGTTGCTAGTTAAAAAATTAGTAACTTATTAGGTTAGAAAAAGCTACGGGAGTAATAATCCAAAACTAAAAAGAAATACCATTGCCCGTATTTGCGTCCCTAATTGGCTGGCAACTAGGGTCACTGCAATAATTTTTCTACACGGTATACGACATCTTGATCAAACATCACTCGAAGTTCACGGCATTGATAATTCAAGGGAACAACATATCCAATGCCTTGGGGAAAAGAAGTGACAGGGTTATACGCATCTCGTGCAGAAATGCCTGCGACTTGTTCATAAATCCATACGACCCTGCCATCTTCATTGGCTTGAGTCCGTTGCGGTTCTCCTAAAACCAACTGCACTTCAGCCATTTTCATACCTGGAGCAATGACTTTATTCCGCAATGAAGAGGCCTTTTCCGATGAAAGTTCCTCTTTTGCAATATATTCTTCTACCCTATTACTACAACCCAGTATGGCTAGGAATAGCCAAAGCCAGATTGAGATGATTATCCAAGTTGATTGAGACATGCACACTACCTAAGTTGCTACAAAAAGTATTGATGTTTTACATAACTTTTTTAATTGTAATTCATTACATTTTTTTCTATACTAAATGAATACCTTGAAATGCGAGGTATTCTGCGTCTATACGTCTGATGTGTATTTTAATGCAAAATCTATCTTTTGCAACAAAAAAATACTGGAAAACAATGGATTCATAAATAGTTTATTTTTTCTAATGATCAGGAAACTGAGCATCTTACAAAGAATACATTGCTTCCAAAATAATCTATCTCGTTCTAAAGAAATAGCTTATATGAATATTAAATTTGAGTTGACAAAATTCACTACCTAGGTTAAATTTTTCTCGCTACTTTCCATTACTTGAGCAATCATTCCCTTCAGCTTTGTGGTGGTATTGTGTATATGCTTATTCTTATTTTACTTAGCGAGGATGCAGCTTTTTCCCGTCAATAATTGAAGGGCATTGCTGTATGAATCTTATGAAAGTAAAAACAATTTTAGTTTTGTGTATTCTAGGAATATGCTTTCTAATAGGTTGTAAACAAACTGTTGTGATTGGTGACGAAAAAGCACCAATAGTTTCAGAAAATAGTGGAGATTCTGTCACGATTCGACCTAATCCTGGAGTTTCACCGCAACCTTCTATTCCAATCTCAAATCCAGTGCGTGTTATATTCCAAATTCGTGCAGAATTTCCAAGTGGTTCTGTAACACCAGATAGAGTTTCTATGAATGGCCAAGTCCTTCAAGAAAATACATCTGTGACACCAGGTACCTACAATTTTGCAATTGAAAAACGTGGATATGAGCCATTAAGTCAAGAAATCAATGTCCAAGATTCAGATTATGATGGTATTTTTGAACTGAACGTACTTTTGAAAACCAAGCAACGAATTGTGGTGTTTGATATTCGGGATGTCAAGACCAATGCTGTGCTGGCTCCTGATCAAGTCACT
>JAKLHB010000181.1 GCA_022710345.1 Planctomycetota bacterium | reverse complement strand
GGATTACTGACCAATCCATACCTTTGATCTCTGAGAAATACTTTTGTCCCATACCGATGCTCCACAACATCTGCTGTGACAAGGCCAGAAGCAAACCAATGGAAAATCGTGCCTTTTTCAGTAGCCAATGCTTTTTCTACTAACGGATGCTGTGAATTGGGAATATTATAAAATTGAATCATTTGAGGATTCCACGTGGAAACCATTCCAACTTTGATATTTTCATCTTGGTCTTGAACAACCACTCTCCATACCCAGATATTGAACAATGATGGATTAGCCCGGATATTGCGTATGCTTGTTTTATCAAGCTGGAGTTGTTCTAAAGCCAAATTCTTGGCTTCTTCTTGATTGGCATACCCTGTGCATAAATAGGCAAGTGTAAATAAAAACATAGAACAAGCAAAATAGCGTCTCGCACGTAAAGACAAATAAGGGATACATCCCACAAGTATAGCAGCCAAAAGAGGTACTGTATAAAATAGATCAATAATGGCTATGGCATCTAAACTAAGCCGTGCGTTGCTGATGGGCCACCAAAATTGAGTGCCATAAGAGGTACAAATATCTAGCAAAGGATGGGTGATGAGTGCCCAAAAAGTAAGGTGCATCCAAGTAAGATACGATGTCTTTTTTTTTGCCCAACGATATCCTAGCCACCCTAAAATGGGTGTCAACAAGATCAGAGTAATGAGTGCATGGCTGAACCCTCGATGATGGAGGATATAGGCCCATGGGTCGTAAAAGTTTAGCACTATATCAAAATCTGGCAGCAAGCCACAGAGGGCACCAAACGCAATTGCTTTTGGCCCTAATCGCTCACGAAATCCAACTTCTGCTATTGCTGCGCCTAAAATTCCTTGAGTTAGTGAATCCAATGTTGAATTGCCTTTCATGAAATATTTTTGAAAGCTACGCTTTTTTTTCAATCGCTTAAATTATATATTCGCAGAATAGAAAAAACAACCGAATTTAGAGCTCCAAAAAACGTTATAATCATAATTTTTTTTCTTGCAAAATGACTCGTCTTTCATTATATTAAATATGACGAGTAACTAGGATACAACTTATAAGAACTTAGTTGATTTATATCTAAGTTGTCCTGGCTCTTGCTGATAGAAGCATTCTGGATGTTGTTGTATTTGAAAGGTAAAGCCATGAGAAATGAGGACATTGTCAATGATCGCCTGTTGGGCATGCTTGCGGTAGAGGAACGATTCATCACAGAGAAACAACTGACCGAATGCCTAAACCATATTGAACTTTATGAGCCGGAGAAAACTTTAAAGCAAGTTTTGTTGCAAAAAGAATATTTGACCAAAGCTCAGATACAGCGATTGGAAAGTAAATTACTGCCCCGAATTGTACCTAAAATCCAAGCCAAAAAAGCTAAGATGTTTGGAGAAGTTGCTTTAGAACAAAATATGATTGATCAATCGCAACTCGAACGTGCTTTGCAAGAACAACAAAAATACGCAGAGCGTGGGGTACGTCTTTGCCTTGGCCAAATTATGCACAAAATTGGATTTCTCACGTTGCCTCAAGTTAAAAAAATTTTGGAAAGCCAGCTCAAGAAAATTCTATATTGTGATCTTTGTGGCACGACCAAAGCTGTTTTCAATTATAATCCAAGCGTGATTTATCAATGCGAAAAATGTGGAGTAGATATGCGCGAAGGAGAAAAGAAAAAACAGGCGGTGACCAAAGCTAAAGCTTCTAAGCCCAAAGAAGATGATTTTTTAGCAGAAGACGAAGAAGAAGAAGAAGGTGGGCTGGGCAAACTAAATATTTTGGAACTCTAACGCAACCATTGGAAAGGAAAATTATGCGTCATTATTTTCTTTGCTTATGTGTTGGTTTATGCGTGCCACTTTTAGGCTGTCACTATACATGCTGCAATGGTATAGAAAGCCCAAGGGTACCATATCCTGATACTTTGCAGGCTGTTGCTTCAACACCAATAGAAGCAACCTCTGTACCTGTAAATGCAGTAACAACTCAACCGATAGATAAAACAGATATTATCACCGAAGGCACCGCGGCTGTTGAAACACCAGTACAGCCCCCTATTGAAACACCAGTAACACAGCCCCCTATTGAAACACCAGTACAGCCCCCTATTGAAACACAGCCCCTTATTGAAACACCAGTAACACAGCCCCCTATTGAAACGGCCCAGCCAATGTCTATAGAAGTCCCTGGCTTACAAAGTCAGCAATTTGATATTGACGATCCTGTAGATGTTGGGGAAAAAACTACTTATGTTTTAGAAGTTTGGACAAATGGTCCCAAAAATGCTATGAACGTAAAAGTCACAGACATTCTTCCTGCAGGAACTACCTTTGTCAGCGCGAAAGTGGAAGGTATAGAAGACACTAGCATTGAATATAAGGTAGATGGCGGACGAATTGAATTTGATGCTATTCCCACTTTAGAACCACAAAAGAAAGTCAGTTTCAAGATCACTGTTCAAGTAGAAAAAGCGGGTGATTTAGTGAATACATTCGAAATTCAATCGAATGAATTTATCAAGCCAATCATCAAGCAAGAAGGCACCAAAGCAATTCTTAAATAGTAAAAATCTCAACACAAAGGGGCAACCGTGTAAGGTTGCCCCTTCAATTTGCAAGTCCAACCGTTTTTGCATGAATTTGCTGCCGGCTCATGGCAGCCTATTTCAATGGCGGTCTTATGAAAGCAGTCATTCAACGAGTCATGAACGCCTCTGTACAAGTAGATGGCAAAGTCGTGGGTGCTATTGATCAAGGTATTTTAATTTATTTAGGGATCATCCAAGGAGACACGAAGAAGCAAGCTGAGGATTTAGCAGAAAAAATCGTGCGATTTCGAATTTTTCCTGATCATCAAGGCAAAATGAATCTCTCTCTTCTCGAAGTCCAAGGCAAAGCTCTTATAGTAAGCCAATTTACATTGGCAGCAGACGGCAAAAAGGGCAATCGTCCAAGCTTTGATCTGGCTGCTCTTCCAGATCAAGCCATACCACTTTATGAGCAATTTATTCAAAAAATACGATCCTTTAACATTCATGCTGAGACAGGAATTTTTGGGGCCCATATGAATGTCATTGCCACCAATCATGGACCAGTCACTTTTTGCCTAGAAAAGTAAGCTATCGTTGGGCCAAATCTTGAAGAAATTTCAGAGGGTTTTCTGGAACACTTTGCTGACGAGTGAGCAATTGAGTGATTTGGGCCAATTGTTGCTTGATTGTAGCAAGTTCTACAGACATCGCAACAAATTTTTGTTCCAACCCATCTACGCGGGTCTCTACCTGCGCGCTATCTTCTTTCATCACTGGTGGAACCCCTCGTACATAAAGCCCATTATATGACATAGAATACGCAAAAGGCACGCTAGGCCCTTGCTGACCTTTTGCGCAACTTGCTTCGGTGCTTCGCGGTGCTGTAGAACTCATAGTATGATCCTCCTGCATTGGTTGGCTGTATAAGGAAGTACGGCTTTCTGGCCGAATGGGTTGTTCCATCTGTTGGATTTTTTGCTGTAATTGAAAATTTTCTTGAAGTAATTGTTGATTTTGAATTTGATAATTATAAAGCGCTTGTACATATTGATGATAATTCATTTGCACAGTTTGAATATCCCGCATCCCTTTTTCTAATGCTGCGCGAATTGCATCCCGTAATGTATATAATTCGAGCATGGAAGCTTGGACTAGCGTGGCATTTTGAATGCACTGCTGCTCACGCCTAGCTAACTTTTGATCGTTGGTATTCTGTTCATTGGTTAGTCGAGCAATTTTTGCCTCAAGATTGGCGTTGATTTCCCTCAGCCTCTGTATCTCTACCAACAAGTTTGTCGGGGAGGCTTGTGGAGAGGGCGCATCTGTTTGCAACTCTTGAGCAAGTTGCTGTTGCGCTGTTCGTATAAAGTAGTTCATTTCCACTCTCCTAATGAGAGATGGTTAGTGCGGGATTTCTAAATCGGGCCATGATTCCAAGCAATCTCAGCTATGAATCCTTGACAGGGAGGCTAACCATCACACAAACAAAAGCTACAAATCTGCAAAAACATATCCCACTGCTGTGGATATGCAAATCCTAGTTGCCGGCTAAAGTTTAACAAGCTAGGATAAATGACGCGGTAATTAAACCCAATAAACACAGCATTGCTTTGCAAAAGCCACATTGAGAGTTTATTAGGAGGCACCATTACCCATAAAAGCGTTGCTCTCCAAAATGTTGAAAAACATCAAAAGTTAATCTTCAAAATGGTTGATCTACCAGTGAAAACACTGGATTAGCTCATTTGGAGCACGACAAATGAGCGAAATTTGATCGCGAAGTAAAAGCTATTTCTAAATCTTAACAAATATTTTTCATCAATCAAGTTTTTTTTAGAAAAAATTGTTATTGTCAAAAAGAACGATGCTTGTCCGAACCATCATAGTTCAGATTGATGGCCTGTTGCAGACGATTGCAGAGACGCAGAGAAAGACTCTGCGTTCTCTGCTCCAACAAAATTATTTTCAATCATCGCTTAACTTGCTATTTTTGCAAGACCACGATGGATGATATCTTGAATATCTAAAATAAGGCCGATCTTGCCATCCCCTAAGATGGCTGCGCCAGAGATACCAACCAAATTTTGGAAATCAGCCCCTAATGATTTTATGACGACCTGTTGTTGCCCTAATAACTCGTGGACTAAAAAGCAATATCGCTTTCCTTCGGATGCTACAATAACCCCAACAGGTTTTTGATCTTTTTCATCTATACGAGTATGAATTAGACATTGCAAATCAAACACAGGCAATGTTGATCCACGTAGTAATAACAGTTGTCCTTGCTGCACCACACTCGTAATTTGCTCTGGAGTGATTTTCAAAAATTCTTCTACGTGCAGCAATGGAATAATGTATTTTTCTGCTCCAATACGGACTAACATTCCATCAATGATCGCCAATGTCAAAGGCAGGGTAAGGCGGAACGTGGTGCCTTGATCTTGTTCTGTCAGTAATTCTACCCGTCCACGTAATTTTTCTACGCCTTTCTTTACAACATCCAAACCTACACCACGGCCTGAGATTTCATCAATTTTTTCTGCCGTACTAAAAGCTGGTAAAAAAACAAGTTGTTCAATGGTTTCCTTGGAATAAGTTTGTTGAGGATCCAAAAGGCCTTGTGCAATAGCCTGGTTTACGATTTTATCTTGTTGTAAACCTTGCCCATCGTCGCGAATTTCAATGACAATATTCCCGCCTCGATGATAGGCATTTAACCAAATACGTCCTTTTTCTTGTTTGCCTTTTTGTTTTCTCAAAGCCGGTAGCTCAATGCCATGTCCAACAGCATTGCGAACTAAGTGGATCAAAGGATTGTACATAGCATCAATAATATTTCGATCCATTTCTGTATGCTCACCGCTCACAATAACTTCGACTATTTTTCCTTGGCTATGAGCTAAATCTCGAGTCAAACGTTCCATAGCTTGGAAGGTCGGCTGAATTGTGACCATACGCATAGACATGGAAAGCTCTTGAAGCTCTCTGGTGATCTTGCGGATGGAGGCCAAATTACGCACACTTTCAGGCCGCTTAATCGTCGCCATTTCAGGATCATTTTCCAACATAGCTTGAGAAATTACTAATTCTCCTACTATATCTATGAGCATATCTAAGCGTTGAGTTGTAATTTTAATGGCATCCAACGCGTAGGAGGCAGCAGGACCTTCAGCATACTTGGCAGGCATTTCCTTTGGCAAAGGAATTGCTGCTGTTTGACCTGCGATTGCTGCTATTTGACCTGCGATTGCCGCTGGCTGCACTGGAATGGAGAGTGTTTGCCCTGCAATTGCTTTTGCATCTGCTGAAAGTACGCTTGCGATCTTAACAGGTTCAGGAGGCATAGGAATTTGCTCTTCTGGTGCCTTTGTTTCTTGATGTCTAAGGATAGGTTTTGCTGCTTGTGAGACAAACTGAACTGTAAGCTCTTTCTTTTTGCTAGGTAATGCTGCTCCCAGAGTGGCTTCTTCTGTAGGAATTTGGATGCTTTCCAATTTCAAAACTAGGGGTTGAGTTTCAGGGACTTCAAGTAATTGTTCATGCTCTTGATAATGCCGCAAAGAGCGAGCATAAACTTTAAAAATATCAATACATTCAAATAAAATATGGATGCTTTCTGCAGAGACTAGTTTCACTTTTTCAAGCAAAATTTCGGCTTTATGAGATAACTCAGCAATTTTTTGTAGTTTGATGATGCCAGAGATTCCCTTAATTGTGTGGAAAATTCCTAGCAATTCTTGAATTTGTTCTGGTTCTTGTTCTTCAGATTTCTCTAATGCCAAGAGCATGCTTTCCGCATTGCTGGTAAGCTCTTGAAATTCGTTGAGAAAATCTGTTAAGTGAGAAGGTGTCAAATTTGCCAATTGAAATTCAGGGACTAACTTGGGAGATGCAGACACAGGATCAGCAGCCTTTTGTAGTTCTGGCTCTTGGGCTGATTCTGGCTCTTGGGCTGATTCTGGCTCTTGAGCTGGTTCTGGCTCTTGAGCTGGTTCTGGCTCTTGAGCTGGTTCTGGCTCTTGAGAGTTTTCTAAAATTTCTTTTTCTTCAGGTACGACTGCTGAAGCTGCTGTTGGCATTTTTTTGCCAAAGATTTCTTCATTAGTTAAAGATAAACCTTCTGGTATAGGAATATATTGGGGATCGCCTCCTCGCATGATTTCCCGTGCCATACATTGCAAGCAAGAAGTTGCTTCAATAACCAAATCTAGTGTTTTTTCAGGAATAAAAGCTTCTTGAAGCACAATGGACATGGCAAACGTAGCCGCTTTCGTTGCAATTTGTCCTATTCCAGGATATTCACTTTCTGCAAGTAGGTCAGAAACCTCCATTAATTTATCATGCAATTTGATGACTGTAGCAAGGTCTGCTGTGCTTGATTCTACAGCATCCATGACCAATTCATCAATATGGATAATGGTTTCTTCCCATGAAAAATTACTCATAGAAAATCCGCACGGAAACTCCAACCTTGAAGAGGAGAGGAAGTGCGGCCTCCAGTGATTAAATAAATATTCCACATAAACTTACAAAAAATATAAAATGCTAGCTTGCATAACGACTTGTTTTCGCAAGATTGACAAGGATTTTAGCAATATTCTTTTTGCCTGTCAATATCGTTTTGCCTAAGATGATGCTTGACCTTTCTTAAGATTATGCAATTGAACCAATATCTCTTCCATACTTTGATATCGGGCTTGCACTTTTTTTTCAATACATTTCAGTACTAATTTCGACATTCCAGTGCTAATCTTAGGAACAATTGCTTGTAAGTTTTTAGGCAAGATATATGGATTGCAAATAGTAAGCAACGTTTCTTGAAGGTTCCTTCCAATAAAAGGAAGTTGTCTAGTTAAAAGATGATACAGCGTCATTCCATAACTATAAATGTCTGTGCGTTCATCTAATTCGGAAGATTCTGTAATTTGTTCAGGAGACATATATACTGGCGTGCCGCGTATTCGACCAGAGCCAGGATGAGTGCTTACATTCAAAGCTCTCACAGTGGCCAATCCCAAGTCGCAAACTTTGACAGCTCCATGTTGGTCAATCATAATATTAGCAGGTTTGATATCACGATGGATGATGCTATTATGATGGGCATGCTCGATAGCTTGAGCTAAAGGTATCGCAATATCAATCACTTCGTCTTCAGTCAATGCTCGCTTTTTGATGATGCTGTCGCAACTTTCTCCATCTATATATTCCATCACATAATAATAATACATCATCACGTGGTGTGCATAGAAAATATTCACAATATTAGAGTGCCGGAGTTTTGCTGTAAGTTTGATTTCCGAGAAAAATCTTTTTTGATCGCGTTCTTGCATGATTTTGAGAATTTTGATTGCACAAAAAATATCCAAGTTATTGTCTTTTGCCATATATACCCTGCCACTTCCACCTTCTCCAATTTTTTTATATAGGGTATATACATCCGAAAGTGCAATTCCTTCGGGAGGAACATCTATATTTTGGTCCAAAAAATTCACACACTGGGGCATCATTTGAATGCCCTCCCTGGTCCGCGTTTGGGTTTGGGTTTGCAGTTGTATTTGATCTGTTGTTGGCGCATCTTCTTCAATAGGGCCTAAGTTGATTGTTGGCATATCTTTAGTCGAAAGCCCTAAATCCCAAAGTCTCCCGAAAGAATTTGAAATGATTTCCAAAAACCTTTGAAAATTTTTTTGATAGCGTTCTGCAATTTTTTTTAATTCTGCATTTTCAATGAAAGCCACCTGTTTTTCGAAATGCTCTAGTTTTTCTTTCACTAGTGGCGCTCGAGTGGTATTCCCGCCACCAGGCGTTGAAGAGGAAGAGTTAGTAGGACTCATGGCAAAGCCCCTTGATCCGTATTTTGCACTGTAAGGACACTTTGAACTCTCTTTAGTAATGAGAGTATTCCCAAAACTTCCTGTTCTTTTTTCAATGTGATGCTTTCTTCTTGAAATTGAAAATCCAGATACGCAGTACCATCTTTAGGCCAATTTTTAAGAAAAAAATGGAACACAACTTCTCCATAGTAGCCATCTGGCTTGGTTTCTAGCAGAGGAGGAGTGTGGAGTTTAATTCTATCAACCAATTGTTTTTTATTTAATTTATTAAGAACTTGAGTTAGTCCTGCTAAGTATTGGCTATGTTGATGTATGAGCCGTGCAAGCTTGCTAATGAGCTCTTGAGTCTCGGTACTTTCAAGCTCTTGCATGCGCAAGAGCTCCAATTCATTTGCAAATTCCCCAATGGGGAGGCCTTGGTTGGGGATATGCAAAAGCACAATATCTCCTTGGTGATAAGTGATATTCAGCATATACTCGGCTATTACTCTTCCTTGGCCTGTCACTTTGGCTTCTGCCAGATACCGCTGGAGAGCAAAAAAATGAGGACGATCTACATGGGATTGCAAAGTGTATTTGGTAGCAAGCTCAGTAGTAGCTTGATGGCGATGTTGGACTGATGTTTTTGTAGTAAATCCCTTTTTTTCTAAGGGATCACCGCTAGGCTTTTCCCAAAGCCCTTTTTCCATAGCGTTTAGCTTAGCAACAAGCAATTCTAAAACTCCGATATTTTCTTGCCCAATCATAGATTGCATGTTCAAGAATGCCTTGAGGCCGCCTTCCAACTCTGCTATTTTGCTCTCCAAAGTTTCTATTTTAATTTGCAATTCACTGACTTTGCTTTTTAATGGAGGCAGCATAGAAAAACGATCTGCACAAGCCGCTTGGATTTCTTCCATTCTTTTGGGTTGAAAAAAGAAACTAAAAAGACCCATACATTTTCGGTGCACTCCGAACTATCGGGAAATCACCGCCTCCATAACGTCTTCCCTAACCATTAATCTAGGGAAGCAAGCAATGTATTGAGTTAAATAAACATAGGAATTAAACAAATAATTCAACATCATTGAGTACAACTCATCCTGTCCATGACAACAAGCCAACTGGCATTTTTGCCATTGCTTTCCACTAAAGCATACCATGCTTTTTTATGTATAACAAGCCAGATTGACTAAGTCAAGAAAAAAATGGTTATTTAGGGTTTACTGATTCAACGCTTTTTGGGCAACTCAAGAAAACATGGGCTTTCAAAAAACGATGCCTAAGATATTTTGAATACTTTATGTAATTTAAATTACTAAAGAATTCAAAATATTCGTTGTTTCAATTTAAGGCACAAGTGGATTTTCGGAAATTCTAACTTGTTGTGCTAGAATATACTAAAAAAAGATCCTTAATCTGTATCAATCAAAAAAA
>JAKLHB010000180.1 GCA_022710345.1 Planctomycetota bacterium | reverse complement strand
AAAACAAGCGCTTTGGTCAAATACCTCAACCAAAATGGCATTCTGGCCACTGGCTTAAATTATCCAGTCGTACCCAAAGGTGACGAAGAAATTCGGTTCCAAATTGCAGCCGATCACACAGAAAAAGACATTACTTTTGCTCTAAATGTCCTCAAAAATTATCAGCAAGAAACCGCTGGAAAAAAGTAACGCAAGCACATCAGTAAGATGTGCTCAATTTTATAACATCTCTGGAGCAATTTTGGGAATCAACAAATTGCTCCAGAGGCCATTATGACTGAATTTAGGAAGGAAACACACGCAATGCCACAAAAAGTTGTGGACATTAATGAAGGTATCGCGTGGGTAGTGACGGATTTACATGGAGATTGGGATGCTTATGCACGCTATCGCGATGGCTTTTTTGAGGCATTCCAAAAAGGTGCCGCCCAGCATTTGATTTTCTGTGGCGATATCATCCATCATAATGAACCAACTTTGGATCGCAGCCTTGAGATCCTTCAAGATTTGATGCTTTTACAAAAAACATACGGAACAAGTACGTTGCTGTTATTACTTGGCAACCACGAATTTCCTCACATTTATGGAATTCCTCTCCTGAGAAGCGACCAAGTTTGCACTTTATATCTGGATACTGTTTTGGCCAAACTCCAGCCACCTGAGCTTGCTTCATTGCTGCGTTTTTTAAATAGCTTACCATTCTGCGTTCGAACCAAAGCAGGCGTGATGATCACCCATGCCGGAGCACACCCTGATTCAGCCATTCTAAAAAATTGTGAGACTTTGTCCAACCTTGATCATCAAGCATTACTCCGAAAAGTCGAGGCCCAAATGGACAAAATTGGCCGGAAACAATTGATCAAAGACTACGAAGCCACCATCATTGTGACATACGATAGGATTGCCGAATACTTTTTCCAAATCACCAGTCGGGATGACCCACGCTATTATTATTTAGCACGCAGTAGGCTATTGAATGAAGAACATGAATTTACACTCTTGTGGAATGCCCTTTTCACGAGCAATGAAAAGGAAATGGGAGAACTTTGGTATCCACCAACTTTGGGCAAATTTCTATATACCTGGTCACAGGATGCGCTCTATCCTCAAAAATTCTTAGTCACCGGCCATATTGAAGCAGAGGGCGGCTATGCAGTAATTGCGGATAAACAATTACGTGTAGCAAGCCATACCCATGCCCTTCCTAGCCCTGAACATGGGAAATACCTGGTTTTCGATTGCGGGGCGGAAGCAACCATGAGGAAATTAGTCGCAGGAATCAAAAAAATAGGATAAGAGTGATTGCCGATAAAGTTGAACATGTTTGCCTGACAAAAAAAGCATGGAAGATTCCATGCTTTTTTTTGTTTATGTTGTCAACTAATCTAGGCTCCCAAAAATTCGTTAGAATTAGGAAAATTCTATGCTTTTTCTGATGATAGCGTTTTTGGGGCTATCAATTGCAAATGATGCTCTTGATTATGTTCTAGCTTATTTTTTCAACATCTTGTGGTGTGTTCCAATTGATCGCTGCTTTTTGAAAAGCAAGGGACAGCGTTGTCCGTTCTGTGGGAATAGGAATGCACGGAGATTGAGCAATCAAGCGTTGGAGGCTGTAGTCTTGTGAAGTCAGTTGTCGCAGGCAAATTGGCAATATGGTTTTGGGATAAATCGAAAGCAGGGGCTGGGGGAATCCATCTACAATTGGAACAACGATGTTTTTTGGATCAGCTTGGGATTTTAGAAAGAGAAGGATTTCAGGGGATAGAAATGGCATATCCAAGCCGCAGATCAGCATACATAGAGATTGTGAGCAGGTAAGTGCGGAATAAAGGCCGACCAAAGCCACACGTGTATGAATAGGAAATTGGTCTTCTACATAGCGCACTGGCTTGGAAAGCCACGGGAAATGGATATCCCAACTCGCATCCGGACGTTGTATCCGGGCTTTTGGGAGCCAAGGTTGCCATACGGAAGATGTTTGCAAATCTGCCCAAAATGCAGAATCATGTCCTGCAATCAAAATTTCATCAAATATAGGGCTAAGGCAAAGCAAGTTTTTTACCAAGAGAGGTTCACCTTGATTTGCCAGCAACGCTTTATTAAAACCCATACGGCGGCCAAGGCCACCTGCTAGAATTGCTGCACTGACTGAAATATCATCAGTCATAGTTTACCATGTAGCGGTAGCTTGTAAGAACCAGGCATGTTCTAAGCTATGTCCTGTTTCTTCTTTATCCTTGGAAGGATTCATGGCATCATTGTCTAGGTCCATGATGATCCAGTTAAAATTAACTTTGAGATGTTTGTTAAAGGCATAGCCCAGGCCAATTGTATAATTATATACCCTTTGCCCACGAATATTGGCTACTGGGCCAGCAGCATCGCCTGTGTCATTGGTAGATTTATTGTCTATATCTGTATAGGAAAATGCTAGAGCAGGGATAATCCCTGATTGTTCAATTTCTGGGCAAATGGAATGGCGATATGCAACTGATACAAGCCCTCCCCACAATTGCAATGGTGCTAGTCTGCCAGTGGTCAGCTCGCGATTCCAAGTGATATGCATACCTTCTATTTCTACACGGAGATTGCTGCCATTTTCAAAATCGTGTGACCAACGAAGTCCAAGATCAAAGGAAGTACGCCAGCCTCTGGTCGTAGATTCATTGGTTCTATCCGAACCGTATTTATCTGCATGTGGATTGACATCATCGCCATCAAAAACCTGTCTTCCCCAACCAGTCCAAATCACAGCATCGCGATTATCTACATCAGATTCGGTGCGTCGCGCACGCATGAAAGCAAAATGCAAGAATGTGTCTGGATTTTTTTCATTACCTAAGAAGTACCAACGGAATCGTGTTGCGAACATGAAGTCATCATCATTGTGCATGGTCATTGTGCCGCCATCATTAAAAATGCCTATATCATAGCTAAACATGTCTGCCAACACACCGTATATATAAAATCCCATATCGTAGCCGTGATCAAAGCTATAGACAAAAGGTTCATAAAAAATAGTGTTGAGAGCATACGCATAATGTTCACCTGTGAGGCTAAAAGGGACATATACGTGGCCAACAAGGAAATTAAGCTCTGGTATAGCCATATATTCGAGATAAGCATCATACATCTTCACAGATTCTGTATCTGCGAAATCCGCTTCAATGTGGGCATGCCATTTTTCAAAGAACGTAAAATCAAAGATGAGGTATACATTATTGGGGAAAAAAGTATCATTGTCAAAAGTATTATTTTCAAAAATTCCTATCCCAAATTGAGCAAAACCAGTGAATTTTAATTCATAATCACCATCACTGCTGCGAATGAAAAAGCCTTCTTCATAGCCAGCCGTTAATGTTTCACCGTCTTCTTGGGCTTGGCTTTGTTCTAAATATTGCTGCACAATTTTTTGTGTATACGCTTCTGGATCTTTTGTTGAGCAATTTTCAAGCTGTTGCTCGAGCTCTCGAAGTTGCGCCTGCTGGGTTTGGCAACGTTTTTCTAATTCCATAAGGCGTGCTTCATTTTCTTGGAAAGTTTGTGCGAATAATAAAGACAAAAAACTGATTAAACAAAATACACAAGCAATTTTAGGCGACATCTATTTCACTCCTAGTATGGATTCATATTGCTGGACAATGCTAGCAATTGAATTTATATCTATTGGTTTTTGTAAGAAGCCATCAGCATGAAGCGCCTTGGCTTTTTTTTGAGTAGCAGTGGTCATTTCTGCACTGATAAAATAGAAAAAAAGGCTCGGGTTCAAGGCTTTTAATTCAACACAAACTTCAAATCCATCCATCTCGGGCATCATAATATCGCATAGCACGATATGGGGCTGAGCTTGCTGGTATATCTGGATTGCGGCTGGGCCATTGTCTGCGATGATTGCTTCATGGCCTGCTTGCTTCACATATTCTGCATGAAGATCCAATGTATAAACAGAATCATCTATGATGAGAATCTTATACATACCAAGTCCTCTCTTAGCAGCGTTGGGAGTGATATTGTTGTAAAATTTTTTGTATCGTTTCCACAGAGATGGGCTTAGTTATTATACCTTTGGCACCCAAAGACATGGCTTTTTTTTCAATTTCCGGGGTCATTTCTGCGCTGATGAAATATAGAAAAACATCCTGGGCAAGATCCCTAAGATTCTGCAACACTTCATAACCATCCATGTCAGGCATCATAATATCACATAGCACAATATCAGGCAAATGAGTTTCAAAAATACGAACACCTTCTTCTCCTCCTTTAGCTGTAAGAACCGCCAAACCGGCTTCGATCACTAGTTCAGAATGGCGGCGCAGGACAAAGGCCGAATCATCTATCACTAACGCTGTGACCACAATTTTTCTCCCTTACTCAGTGATGGTAAATTTTTTGCAATGAGCTAAGGCAATCGAATGCCAATAAGCTTGCTTTTGCAACAAATGACCAGCAGGCGATTTTGGCTTTGCACCATAAGACTTCTTGCATCATTGCATTCTAGCATCACTGACTTAATGCCATAATTATTGACATTGAATACGGTATTCCCATCAAGAACATAAAGATTTCCAAGGCTATCAAAAGCTAATATGCGAGGATCATTGAAAACGTATGAGGAAGGTTTTGAATTGCCGGATTGTGTCAGCTCTACGATTTCAGTTTGGCTAATAGCAAAAAAGCTTCTAGTATGCGGATGTATAGCCACTGACTTTAGGTTAGGGAAAACTTTCCATTTTTCAATGTTCCATTTAGGATAGAATGTCATTTTCCAAATAGTTTCGCCTTGAGTGTCTATCGCATATAGATTGTCTTGGTAAACTATGAATTGAGTGATGGATTGGATTCCAAATGGCACAAGGTCGTACGTTTCTTGTCTGGTACCAGTGTATGGATTGAATGCAATCAGCATAGCTTGATCTGCAACATATAAAAAATCATTCCAGACAGCCAAAGCAGTTGGATTCCTGAGTCCCACTAAAAAAGCTAGCATATCCAGGTTTCCATCTGAAGTAAGCCGGCTGATATAAGCAGTTGAAGTCTCTTTGGTTTCTGGTGCATTTGCTACAAAATAAAATTTACTTTTGGGATGATATGCGCAGCACACAGCCCCGGGTAGGGATGTGATAAAATAGGTATTGGGATTTTCTTCTAAGATGTTTTCAGTTTGCGGCTGGACTGTTGGTGTTTGAATTTCTCGATTCAACCAATTGCAAGAAATGCTGCAAATCAAGAATAAAAAAAAGAACTTTTGCATAAAAATTTCCATGGTCGCATAATAGCCTTTTGTAGGAAGTTAGATACTATTGAACCGCTCTATTTTTCCAAGGCTGCACTAAATTGAATACCTGCTTGATTCCATAGCAAAATTAGCCAACTTAAGAGGGCACAGGGGAAAAATAAAAGCCACCAACCTTGATAAAAAATATCAGAATTGCTATAGATGCGATGGATAAAGCCTGCTAAATCTTCTGGTTGGAGATGCAATGTGCCCATAAAACTAAGAAATGAAATGGCTAGAATATTATCCCTCATTTGCTTGACTAATGCAAGCGGGAATGCAAAACAATTTCGTAAGATATGGCGAAAAAAAATCACTATGCTTGGTACTCCTAAACTTTCTGCAACATATACAAACGTGCTTTGGTACAGCCGTAAGATCTCAGGCTCTGTTTGGGATGCAATGAACATTGCCCCGCTAATGCCTAGCCCCATGATTAAATATAGTCTAGGATCTAAGGACAACTGCGATGGTTCATGCAGATGAAATGCAATACACCAAAGCAATAAGAAAAAAAGCCTTGGAAAGTATACCAAGCTGCGGATTAACCAATGAATCCATTTTCTGGTAGAGCGATTGGAATCTAAAAAAATGAGAAAGATTCCGATGACAAGGCTTAAACAAAGTCCTAAAAAACTTAGGTAAATAGTTTCATAACCTGCAGATAGGACTAATTATAATAGATTGGTATCATAATATGTCCCAAACAAAAGACCATATTGCCAGGTAGGCCCATGAACTCCATATCCTGCAACTTCCCTAGGGACAAACATAGGAACTAAACAGCAAAGAGAAATCGTAAATGCTAATAAAACCCAAGGCCAATAAATAATCCATTTCATAAAAAACCTAATTATAACGTTTTTTGTGGAACTCCACATCGTGAGGCTCCCAAATTCGTTAAAATCAAAAAATTAATTCTGCTCTGGAATAACCAATGGCGCACGTATTTCCGACCAAGATGCTGGAATTTCCAAATTGGGTATATATGCTGGGGTTTCTGTGGGTATTGGAGGATTCTCCCACAACCGATTGAAAAATAAACCTGAGACCCAAATAAAAAGCAAAATAAACATAATCCATCGAAAGAATGCTTCGGTGTCTTGTTCATGTTCTTTGTTTATTTCTTGCCTTAATTCTTCTGTGATTTCGTCAAAACTCATGTCCATACGAGTGCCGCAATGGCGGCAATAAAGCTCTGTATCAGGAGTTTGTTTTCGACATTTAATGCAACGCATGGATGCTCCTATTTTTTTATAAATTGCAAACGTTGAGATTCCAAGGCTACAGCTTTTTTAGGATCGAGATCTCGCATGACCATATAGCGATTATGTAGAAGAAGCTGCTTGGCCGACACAGGCATGGCAATTCCGCGTATGCTAAAGTCTGCATCAGGGACAAAATGCAGGTATTTGCCCATCAATTCTTGGCATTTTTGTAAATCTGATTTATTAGCATTGACCTGGCTTTGCATGTACATTAAAACTAAATAATTGTTGAAATCCACAAACTGCTGAGATGTCCATTTTTGATCTTTTGGCAATTGAGCAAACGCAGTTACATGGTATTCCCAAACTTTGCTGGGTAAACTATATCCAACAAATTGGCGGGGCCGCAGATATTCTTTGTCCAATTGAGCCAACTGCAATTGAATGCGAATGGCCGGAATAAGTGGAGATGATTGAACATTCTCTGCCTTGCCTAGATAATACTGGGCTTTGGGTGAATTATCTACATAATAATATGCTAGCGCTAGACCATAATACAACTGCCCTAAGCTCTGCACATATCCCTCTTCATTGAAACGAGTCCGGTCTTGAAGTTTTTGCAGATGGATGATATAGTTTTGCAAATCTTGTAGATATTCTTCGGCCTTTTGAATCAAAACCTGCCGTTCTTGGACACTGATTCCTGGAAGCGTAAGCAGCATATTGTAGACTCTGGCAATGTTCATGTTCACTATATAATCCGTATTATGGAGCGCAAAGCTAGATTGAAGTAAGCGAATGCTCGCATTCAAAGGGTCAATACATTCCTGGGCTTGTTTTGCAGTGATGTTCCCAGTGCTTTGCCAAAGTTTCTTTGTCCGTTCATAGCAGATGCTGGCTTGGCCTGTGTACAAAGATTGCATAGCTTGGTAGGATGGTGGAGACCAGAGCGCAAATAATTCTTTGCGGTTTAAAACTTGATCTCCATTGGTATCCAGATCATTGAAAAGCTCGAGTTTGCTACGCCATTCATATATACTAATTTTGCCATCTTGATTCACATCCATTTTAGGCAACAACTGTGCATTTTCTGAGGTGAGCTTCTGGACTTCTTGAAATTTCTGCCAAGCAAGGTCTAGATATTTTTGAGCTTTTTCTGTATCCTGGCTTTGCTGCAGCCATCGAGCTTTTTGTAAAGCCACTTGCCCCCAAAAAATCATCCCTTCGCTAAAATAAGGACTTTCTTTGCAAAGATTTTGTGCTTCTTTTTCCAAATCATTCAATTTGGTCAGAAGTTCGATTCGTCCTGGTGTTGCTTCAGCTTGCTCGCACCAATCTCGCAATTCACATACTAAAAAACCAATCCTTGGCAATGCAGTGTCCTCATACATTGTACGCATGAGTTGATGGTAAATTTTTTTGGCTTGCTCGGTTTTATGCATTCGAAAAAGATGGTTGGCTTGATAAAGCTGCACCCAAGAATCCTCTTCCCTTGCTTTGCCCGCTTTTTCCAATTCCAATTCCATTTCCGTATATTTGCCCACAGACGAAAATGCGAGAGCTTTTTTCAAATGCTGGGTATATTGCATATTAGAAATCGCATCACTCCAAGTGTCCATGCTCATGGGCAAAAGAATTACGATCACGACAACCTCAATGATCGCAATTGTATTGAACTTAAATTTTGGTATTTCCATAGCTAATTCTGATCCCTTATTTTGGTAAAATACATCCTTGAACAATATGCACTGGTATAGGCCCCAAAAAACGGCTGTCTCGATAAAAGATTTCTTTGGAAAAATTATTACGATTGTCCACTAAGAGATATACATAATCTCTAGGAACGAATATCTCAGAGTAATCTTCTGTACCTATGCTAGATTCCGAGACATAGCTTTCTTCTAATAAAGTTCCATTCCTATAACAACGACCATTTTGAAAGGAAATAGAATCCCCGGGTAATCCAATGACTCGTGCAAAAAAAAGCAATTCTCGTCGCTTAATATCTTTTTGCCATGGAAAATCCAAGTAAACAACATCTCCATATTTTAGATCATACCAATGGTCTTGGCGGATACCTTTATGCAAATCTCCAGATCGAAATATAGGAGCCATTTGATAATGTTCCACAGGAATAGGGATCAAATCATAATGCTGCCATGCCCAAAAAACAAAATAAATGATCAGCAAACAAACAAAAAACTTAATGTAATCTGTTATTTTCCGCAAAGTTACTTGCGGTAGTTTTTCAATCATAGAATTCTCCCAGAATTCGTAAAAATAGAATGAAAAATGATTCAAGATATGCTTCATCGTTTACATGCAACTAAAGTTAAAATAAGGCAATATTTGCTAGTCACCAGCCTTTTTTAATTCCAGTGTTGATTCTAAGATTCAGCAATCTTGGACAGATTAATGATACAATCACCGATTGATTTTGTCAAGGCCAGAGTTTCTATTTGCAGCATCGAAGTACGTTATCTCCTCCAAACTAGCAAGGTATTGGAAATTTCAAAGAAAATTCCTAACATAATTTAAAAATTTTAAAAAATATTGTGTTATAGAGCCAGAATTTGGGTTGCAATACAATTTACTGCGACTCAATAAATCCAATAACAAAAGAATTGACAAAATCATGCGGCGGTTGTATCATAAAATTATTCTTTATACTGCGGCAGATGTCGAAACTATTTATGCAAAACAGCTTGAATTCAAAAAAGTTCAATCAAGGTCGTTTGTTTATGAATATTTTTTATTGTGATTGTGCTTATAGCAATATCATTGTGGATTCTACGAAAAAACAAATTCAAAAAATATTAGAGCAATTTCAGTCTGTGCAAAAAATTCCTGATTTTTGCGAATGGGTCGCGCGGAAAAATCCCCAAATCGCGACGATTCCCTGGCAGGAAACAGTGGTGATCGCATGCTATCCTCGGGCGATCGTGGCATTGCTCCAATACGCAGGAATTCAGTCAAATCCAAAGGCCATTCTCAATATGCGTGAGCCAGAGGAATGCATTGCGCAGTTGGAGCAAATGCGGACAAAAATGGAAGATCACCCAAGTTGTGAACATGCGCAATCTATTTCAATGCAGCAATGTGATCAGCCTGCGCAGGCAAGTTCATCCAGCACTGCTCCTGATTGGGTTCCTTGGTTTCCTGTGATAGACCGCACTCGATGCAGCAATTGTCAGCAATGCTTGAATTTTTGCCTATTTGGTGTTTATGAACAAGATGCTCAAGGCCATGTCATGGTTGCCAATCCAGATAAATGTAAAACCAATTGCCCTGCATGTGCTAGAATTTGTCC
>JAKLHB010000018.1 GCA_022710345.1 Planctomycetota bacterium | reverse complement strand
CATCTTGATCCACAGCCATGCTCGATTGATTGATTAAATTGCTGCCTGGGGAAACAGGGTAAACTGTTTCTGCATTGACCTGGGTAATGGGAAGTTGAAATTTACGTTTGAGGGATGAATACCAGCTATGACCTTGATCCGGAGAATACGCATAATCTATATTGATGTTGTTGACCCTGTTGTCTGTGCTCAAAAAATGCGTGCGCCAGACAAATGACAGATGAATGTTGCTGTCTGGGCCAATCGCAGGATGATTCCAGTATGGATTACTCGTCCAGGGACGTTGTTCTGCACCAGAAAGAATCGGCTGGTCGCGATCCGTCCATTGTTTAGTGATCTCGGAGTACTCTTTGAGCCGCGCACTGCCTTTATTCCATTGTCCATCTCGATACAGCATTAAGAGCGGCGCATTCCCTGGCTGCACGATAAAGCATGGGTATGTGACTTCTTTTTCAAACTGGCCTGACATGGGCAATTCATCGCTCCATGCTTCAATACTGCATGGCAAACTCGAGCGACGATAATGCAGGCAATTCACATGATGGTTGTATGCTAGATGCAAATAACCATCTCGATCGCATCCCAAGCTGATGCTGTCATGCGCATCTTGCAAATGATAGGAGCCAAGCAAATCATACGTCAAAATAGTACCAGTGGCTAAATTGCGCTGAAAAATTCGCAGGCAGTTTTCATGGATATAACAAGCCCCATATTGGTGCTGACCCAAGGACAATAAACCATGGTGCCGAAATATGACTGTGTTGATCGTATTCGTTGCCCACGCTCTTGGAGAAACCATGGCCAGCGACCAGACATTGGATGTGCTTGCAGATTTTGCAAGAATAGGGCTATACACTTCATGAATCGGAAATGTATAATGGCCAAATTTTTGAATTAAATTTTGGTTGCTGTTTGAGATTTCAGCAAGCAAGATTTTGATGCGGGTGCGTAAGTAATCCAGCTTTTTTGTTGCTTGCCTTACCTGAATGCCTAAATCTTCTAGTTTTTCAGCGGTGTGCTTTTCCCGTATTTTTAGCATGCCATGGCGGCTCAACTCTGTGCGTCGGGTATGGCCAAAGCTTTTGGATTTTCCATGAAATACATACGCATCATCTGCAACAGCCAATTCAAATCCAGCACCCATAGCACGAATGCAGTAGTCATTTTCTTCACCATAGCCTATGGGAAAATTTTCTTCATCCATATACCCTATGGCATTGATGACAGCCCGCTTGATCATAAAGCAAAATCCATTGATAAAAGGAAAACGGGGATAGTTTTGCTTAGATTCAATTGCAATCATTTGCGCCATATCATCGGCTGTTACCCCCTGCAATAGCTCATTGACACAAAAATCATTGTGCGTGCCATAAAGTTGCGGGATATTCTGCCAGCTCGCTGCATTGGACAACGGCCCCACAATCCCAATTCTTGGATTTGACTTCATGCATCGAATCATCCTCTGAAGCCATCCATGTGTTACAATAGTGTCGCTATTCAGCAACACCACGATGGAAGCCGAAGAAACACGCAACCCAGCATTCACCGCATGAGTATAGCCCTGATTGCAAGGCATTTCGATGAGTAAAAAATTTGGATATGTCCCACACCACTTCCGCAGCCATGACGAAGTCTCTGCATCAGACCCATCATTTACCACAATACACCGAATACCATTTCCCTGATTTTTATTCCTCAATGATTCCAGACAACACATCACTTCTTTCAATGCATTGAACACTGGAACAATAATATCAACGTCATCAGAGTCAGGAGTACAAAAGGATTGAACCGGCATTGGTTTCTTGAGCAAACGCACTATTTTTTGGACAATCCTCCGGACAACTCCATAGGCTCGCTTTTTGATTTTTGCAAATAATTTGAAAAACATAAAGATTCCTGGATTAGGAGAGAAACTAGATTGAAAATATGCTGGTGCCAATAGACTTTGAAAACCGAAACCCAAGAAAGCTGCCGCGGATTCCGCCACGGTTCCGATGAGCAGCTCTGCAGTACCATGCATAGTCGAGCCACGACCCACCTCGAAAAACCCATTTCTTGGACGCGCTTGATTGATTATCAATGAGTTGCGATGTTGGATAAGCTTTGTACTCATCTTGACACCATTCCCAAATATTGCCAAGCGTGTCATAGAGGTCATAATGATTAGGTTGTTTTTCCCTCACAGGATGGGTACCAGCTTTTGTGTGTGCATATTGCTTCTCAGGCCAATTTGAGCTATCCCAGCCTTCATAGTTCACGCCGCTATTTCCACTGTACCATGCAATGGAGTCTAACCCAGGCGCATTCCTGCAACCTTTGATTTCGAAATCTCCTGTATAAGTCATAGCAGTCACACCAGAACGGCATGCAAATTCCCATTGGGCTTCTGTTGGTAATGTCCCACCAAGTTTTTCACAAAATGCAGCGCATTGGTACCAGTTGATGCGTTCTACTGGCGCGAATGGCCCAGCATTCTTAAAATGCGATGGCTTGGGGTCCATTGTGGAATCAGGCCATTGGTTTTTGCCAAATATGCCTCTCCATTCTTCTTGCGGAACTACGCTTACCACAGCTTCCCATTGTGCTTGGGTGATGGTTGTTTTTCCCATATAATATGGCTTTGGAATCACGACGCAATGTTGGGTTTCGTCATCATTTCGCCCAAGCTCATGGTTTGGGCTGCCCATGAAAAATTGGCCAGGCGGGATCAAGACGAGGGTGATATTCGCACGATCTTGATCTATCACCATCTCCAATGCCAGATCTTTGTATGGCATCAGGCCTTGTTGGCTGGCTTTGGCATACCCAATTTGATACTGCCGCGCGTATACGCCTTGTTGGGCCACAGAGAGGCCTTTCCACGTATGCGTGCTCATATCTAAAATCTGAATGCCTTCGTGTTCGTAGCTACATTCAGCCCAGATATTCTCAGGAATCCCAAAAGTAAGCATTTTTTTCAGACCTATTCAGAAAATATAGATACTGTTATGCAAAGAAGGGCGACCGAATGGCCGCCCCTACATGCGCATAAATACTGGTCAGGAATGTAATGAAATTTTCATTTTCAAAGTCTTAAAACGCTCGCAGGTTTTGCAATTGTTGAAAATAACTTGAATAAAAAGAGATAATTTTATAAGCCACCACAATAGCGGCAATCAAAAAAATTGCTGTGGAGACAATACCCATCAAAGCTTTTAGCGAAGTTTCAGCCTCGTGTTCCAAATATCCAATGGCTTTGGAAAGATTCTGCTCCAATTGGCCAGAAACATCTCCAGTTGCAAGTAAATTTCGGACATACCGAGGTAGCCAAGATTCTAATTGGACTGCTTCGGCTAGAGTCTCACCTTTCCAAAGCTTTTGTTCTATGCGGTAGAACACTTTTTGTAAAACCTGGTTGCGTGTTAAATGCTTGAGATGTGCAAATGCATCTCGTAGCGTAATCCCGCTTGCATAATATCCATGCAAGATTGCCATAGAATGACTCAATTCATACTTGAGGATGCACGAGCTTACCAATGGAACTCTAAGTAGGATATGATCCATCAGCCAGCCCAATGGCCTGATTTCTCTGGACATCCAATAAAATACAAGTGGGAATAAAATAGCGGCATAAAAAATTCCCACAGCAGGCAAGACTGTCTTCCAATATGCTGCAGCCCCTTGATTCATATAAATGAACAAGGATGGACCAAAGATTGCCAGGTGCACCAATAAAAATGGATATGCACTACGAAAGATCAATTCCTGGATTCTTTGAGCCCGTTGATCGCGGACTTTGGCAAGCCTGCGGCAAACCTCAGGCAAATGCCCGCTTTTTTCACCCGCGACCAACAACTGAATTTCCCAAGGATCAAACAACTGCGCTGCGCGGAGTGCATCCGTAAAGCTCATGCCCTGATCCAGGGTTCGGATGGCCCTTTCTAGCCCTCGTCGTCGGCTCCACGACTCTGATTCTTGCAGAATCGTGAGAGCTTCACTCATGGTTGAGCCAGATTCAACCAAAGCTGCCAAACGATAGTATAAATTCGCATCAGCATCAGGCATGCTATTTTCTCCTTTTGGAAAATAAAATAGAATCCAATTTCTCCTTTTGGGTTATACAAAAATATCACGCTTTGGGGCAGCTCAAAAGGACATTGCTTCTTTTCACCAATTACAGCAAAAACTATCGGTTGCTTTCTAACCCTGCAGCAAGATACCCAAGCAAATTATCTTTGGATATTTTTGGGAGCGCTGCTGAATTGGCATAATGAATTTTTCAAATTCCTTGTATTGAGAAAAATTACAAGAAGCAATATTCAATTCAATTAACTACTTCTTTTTTCGCTGTCTATATGAAGATGCGGAGGTTTCTCAGTTCCACGGACTTCAATGACATGATCTGGACGTGAATAGGTCAAATACCTTGTAATATCCACCCCTAATGCTTGCAATTCTTTCAAATAAGCCAATTGTTGGGTTTTTTTACGTGCTTCTTCTGCATATTGCTGATCGTTTTCCATCTGAATATGCGTTAAGGCTTGTTCATGGCGCAAACGTTGTTTTTCCAATTCATGAATTTCATGTTCTTTTTCTTGCTGCCTGCGCTGAATCGCACGTTCTGCCTCGCATTTCTGCTTATAATCTGCTAACTTTTGACTCTGTTCTTCAGCCTCGCGTTCCAATTTCAGCCTAGTGCGAGTCTCAATCGCTTTGTTGTGCATGTTTTGCAAAGTATCCGCAGTGATATGACCGCGATAAACTGTTTTTAGAATGTGGTATCCTACTTGTTCAGCTCTGTACAATAATTGAGGATACGTAGCAATCTCATTCAATTGCTCGCTATGAGATTTGAAATCATCGTAGGTATAGCGTTTTAAAAAGCTAATCACATCCGAACCCGCTGCATTGATAAAATCGCCAATTGGATCATGCGTTGCTTCAATCATTTTTTCCACATCGGTCAACTCAAAGAAAAGCATCAACTTAATTGTAAGCGGCACATCATCTGCGGTGCAAACATTTTCAACATCATGGTAGATTTGGTCTGGCATAAGCCATAATTTTTGAAATACTAAACCACCAGGAACCTTTTTATATTGGCCATCTTTTGCACCATGCCAACTAAAAGTATGAATCCATTCTCCTGGGTTAGGAACAAAAAGAGCCGGGCCTTGAATAATTCTTCTAGCCAATGCACCTGTTTCATTTTTGGCATACACCACGACAGCTTCTTTTCCTGCAATTTGCAATGCATCATGTTTTTCAATTTGGACATGAATCCTTGGATCAAGCCATTCTTGGCATGGTCCAGGTATATGGGTTTGATCCCCGTTTCTATATTTTACAACCAAAAATTCTCCAGGGTATGCCGTATGCTGTACCAAATTTCGAATATGCTTCCCCCACTTGGCAATACGTGCGGGGCCATCTATAATTTTGCTACGGCCATATTTATCTGTCACTAAAACACGCTGGCCTTCTGGAATCACATAAAAAAACATAGTATTCCTTTCGTAGAGAGAGGATGTAACATTAGCATTGGATTGCGGAAAAGGGGTGATTGCTCCGGGCGATCTAAGATTTGCAGCACTATCTCCTATTTGATCATTACTATGCATTGGCTTAGTCAACGGCAACAGGCTATTTGCAGCCATGATAGGAGAAAGGCTGGGGCTTATATACCCTGTCTCAGTAAGGCTTCCTCCTGCCACAGAAGGCAAAGGGATTGGCTGGATAGGCTCTGCCTGTTGAGGAACAATACATTCTCGAAATGCACCACTTTTCTGGATCATATTGTATTTCATAATACTTGCCCAAGTTTAGAGTTTGTTCAACATGACAACATCAACACTTTTGTTTAGATGGTTTTGAATGCTAAAATTTTAAGTTGATGTACAAGCGCTTCATTCAATTTTTGAATTATAGCAAGGTTCTATAAAAAAACAATAAAAAAGGAGAGAAAATTTGCCTGGGATTAGGTTCACTCATTACATCAATGTTTGGCCAGAAGCTGGAATTTTCTGCCGGCCAAGCCAATTGTCCCTTCACATCTTTTTCTGCCCAGGCTTTAGCCTCAAAAGCCCGTGATTTGCACAGCTTCTTGAAATAGTTTCATTGCAACGCCGATTGACTCCGGGTCTCCCATAATAAAAACAACATCTCGAGGCTGTAACAGCATATCTCCACCAGGGTTCAGTAAAGTACGTTGCCCTCGATGCACTGCCAGAACAGTGACATGATATTTTTTACGTAATTCCATATCTGCGAGTGTTTTGTTAGCAATAGGAGCATACGGATGTACCCTCAAGGTTGTGATTTCTACATTGGGCAGAGTTAAATCCAAATCAGCCACATATTCATAAGATCGTCCACGTAGCATCTCATATCCACTCGCACGAATTTCTCTTGTTAAGGATTCAATTTCATCCTTAGGAATTAGATATTTCCTAAGCACGCGGGTAAATATCTCAATAGAAGTTTCAAATTCTTCTGGAATTACTTCACTTGCACCTAGTTTCGTCAAGACTGGAATCTCAGTAATATACCGAGTACGAGCAATGATGTGCAGTTTGGGATTCAAACGCCTCGCTATTTCTGTAGTTCTGCGTGTGGCTTCAGCATCTGAAATAGCGATGACCATCACCCGAGCATCGTAGATTCCTGCATGATCCAACACAATTTCGCTGGTGGAATCACCATAAAAAATTGGTGTTTGTTTAACTCGTTCTTGATGAACGGTTTGTGGATTCATTTCAATCACAACATAAGGGATTTGTGCATTTTTAGCAGCTTGCGCCAAATGCTTGCCATTTAAGCCAAATCCAGTAATAATTAAATGGTCATGATAGAAATTTTCTTTGATGCTCATAGGCTCTACATTCCCAGCCTTGAGCCAAGTGAGCGTTTTGACCCACTGAATGACTTTGGGTGCTAATTTTGCCAAAAATGGTACCATCATCATACTTAACACTGATATCCCTAAGAATTTTTGATACATATCGTTCGAGATAAGCGAATATTCAGGTTTTACCGCTTCTTGGCAAAGAACAAAAGAAAATTCACCAACCTGACTCAAAATAATCCCTGTAAGCACAACAGTGCGAATAGGATATCCTAATATCCACACAGAAAAACCGGTAGCAATGGTTTTTAGAAACAACGCAGCAATAGTAAATCCAATAATGACAAAAATGTGGTGTTGTAAAAACGAGATATCCAAAAGCATGCCCATGGACATAAAGAAAAAGCTTGTGAATAAATCCTGAAATGGCAAAATACTGGACAATGCTCGATTGCCATACTCAGACTCTGAGATAATCAGTCCTGCTAGAAAGGCTCCAAGAGCTAGAGAAAGCCCAACCATAGCAGTCAACCATGCAATCGCAAGGCAGATAAACAAAATGCACATCAAAAATAATTCTCTACTTTTGATTTTAGCAACTAGATACAAAATTTTAGGAATTATCCAAAGAGCACTGACAATCACAATCACCATCACCATCAATGATTTTAGAAAAAACATCAAGAGAAAATGTCCTAGCTCCACCTGCGCATGGGCCATTAAAGGAATCGCAAGCATCATGGGAACAGACATAATGTCTTGGAAAATGGAAACTCCTAAGCAAGCGCGGCCATGAGGGCTATCCACTTCTAAGTTTTGTTCCAATACCTTCAGCGCGACAGCAGTGCTGCTCATAGAAACTGCGAACCCTAGCAAAATGGCTGTAGGAATGCTCCAAGGGAATACAAAAGCAAATAAAACCACTAAAATTACAGTCCCAAAAATTTGCAAGCTTCCTCCAATGAATACCACTTTTTTGATACGCAAGACATCCTTGATATTCAATTGAATGCCAGTCACAAACAGCAACAACACAATGCCAATGTCTGCAATCACGCCCAATGTGACTTTATCTTGTACATAAGGGCCTGCTAAAACCCCTGCGATGAAAAGTCCCACAATACTTGGAATTTTCAAAAAATAGCAAGCAACAATGATAAAAATTGCAACCCCAACAATGATTAGAAAATCATCTAAAATTGCATTGGTGATGTTCAAAGGCTGTTGAAGAAAAAAATATGGTAAAAAATTCCATTCCATATACTGAGGCCTTACATTGCTAATTTAAACAAACGTTATTGCTAAAATCACGTTAAACGTTATTGCTAAAATCACGTCAAAAAAATCAAGAAATGATGCGATACCAGAGTCCAAAAATTCTTTCAAATTTGTCAAATTTTGGCAAATTTTTTGTAGAAAGTCAATAAAAAAATCTTGCTTTTTCCTAGGACTTATGGCAAAATCATAAGATATTACAGCTTTTGAAAGCATACAAGAAATTTTGAACGGAGCATGATCATGAATCATAACATATTGTGTCGTCTCTGCTGGATGTTTCTGATTCCGTGGATTATGGCAGATGAGATCACGCTTTGGAACCCATGCTTAGGATTTCAAATGCCTAGCTTAACTTATCAAAGCAAAGCCATGATACAAGGTGAAGTCAAAGCAAATGAAGGGATTAAGGGGATCACTGCTTTTTTAATGAACCTGAAAAGTGAAAAAAAAGATTCCAGCATTTGCCAAGTGTATTATGGAGATAGTCTGAAATATAATGCAGTGTTTAAAACCGAGTTGCCCTTATCTGCTGACAATTCAATTTTGGTGATCGAAGTCTTGCATGAGAATGGCAGCACGTTCCAACAAACATTTATTTTGCCCATTGCATATCCCAATAAAAAATATGGCGATTTTACTCAGTTAACCTCAGCATCTATCCATGAAAAAGGGATCAGATCAATGCAATTTAGTCCGGACAGCCGGTACATCATCACCACAGGCGATGATGATACAGTGCGTGTCTTGGAGTCCACCACTCTAAAAATCGTCAAGACCTTACGTGGGCACAAAGATAGTGTCACCCAAGCTTTCATGACCAGGGACAATAAGACAGCCATCTCTTGCAGCTATGATCGTAGCATCAAAATATGGGATATCGCCCAGGAAAAATGCGTGTATACCATATATGATAGAGATATTCTGCCTTTCAATTGCATGGCCATTAGCCCGGATGAACGCTACGCTGCCACAGGCACCATGCGTGTTAAAATCTGGGATTTAAAAGAAAGAAGATTTGTCCGACAATGTAAATTACTCGGAGGCGGAATCAATAAAATTATCTATAGTGCAGATGGATCACGTATTTTTACTGGCGATACCAAAAGCTGCATTCGCACTTGGAAAACCGCAGATGGAGATTGCGATTATGATCGCTACCACTCTGGCCCAATCACAAGCTTGGCAGCATGCCCTAGCTTGCGGTATCTTTATTCAGGTGATATCAAAAGCTATTTTAAACGTTGGCAGCTTTTAATTGACCCGAGCATTCCCGCATGGGCTGATGAAAACAAGATGTGGGAACTACGCTGCTATTTAGGCAAAAAAGATTGGGATGACCCTTTAAACACCAAAGACTATAAAGCTTTTGCAGATAAAGTAAAATATTACTCTGTCTATAGTTTGAAAGATTGCGATACAGAAGAGTTGGATATTCCTTACAATGATTTCAGCCAAGTAAGCTCGCTCATTTGCCTGCAACTCAATAGCACCGGTGAATTCCTGCTCATGGCGACTCGCGAAGGTGATTTACGCATTCACGAGACAGCCACTGCCATTTGCCGCATGAACACTGTGCTTCAAAGAATCATCCTTTCTGCTGCATTTGCTCCCAATGGTACTTTGTTCGCAGCAGGCGATACTGAAGGCAAAGTATGGCTCTATGGATTGAAGCCATAATAAGGAGGAAATACTATGCCAATCTATGTTTATCAATCCATTACCCCTGAAAAAAGCTGTGGCCTATGTGCCTCATCTTTTGAGCGTTTTCAAAGTTTTTCTGAGGCAACCTTAACAGAATGCCCAGAATGCCATGCCCCCATCCATCGGATCATTCAACCTGTTGGAATGCGTGTGGGCAAAAAGCATCTTTTAACTGATGACAATGTCAAAAAACACGGGTTCACAAAATTGGTCAATGAAGGAGGCGGTAAATTCCGCAAGATATAGAAACTGATCTATCAGGATACCACGCGCATGCTTTTAGTAATGTGCGTGGCATCTTGTTTCTATGGCATTGTATATTTCAAACTTTCCTCTACGCTCTTCATGCTACAAAGCCAATTTCATTTACATAAGGAGTTTTTTATGAAATTAGTCTTCACTTTTCTACTGTTGCTTATATTTTCTTCTGTCTATGCTGTCACCATTGATTTTGAAAATGCAGCGCGCAATATTACGCTAAGCAACCAATACCAAAGCCAAGGTGTTTTATTTTCAGGCACATGCTGTTTAACAGGTGATGTGCGTTATGCAGATTATGGAGTCTATGATTTTGGTGGCTATGCAATGTCCCTTTGCTATGGAGGAGTCGGCAGTGTGCTGACCATGAAATTTGTCCTGGCCAGCGGAGAAAATGCCACCACAAACTCTGTATCATTCAGAATTGGCGATGGTGATACTGCCAACGAATCTTTCCAAATTTCCATGTATACTGTTGCCAATGCATTGCTTTGGCAAAATACTTATACTACGTACAGTGGCTCTGTCAACGGTGGTGTGACCATCAACGTCGCTCTTGCCAATATCCATCGTGTTGAAATTCTTGGCGTAGGTACTGGCAGCGGTGGCTCTATAGATAACCTTATTTTTAACGCTACCCAGCCTATACCCGAGCCTACAACATGCTTATTAAGCCTTGTTGGGCTTGGACTATACCTGCTCAAACGGAAATTAGCATAGTTTTATGCAGGACGGCTAGCCACGGCTGCCCGTCCTGCTTCTCATGATCTTATTCTAATTTTACGGATTTTGGTACCTAGAAACAAGCTCAGGAGTTTTTGCTTTATGACACCCAATCTTTTGATTTATCCCCCGCTTGCTGATCCCACCCAGGCGTATTTAAGTTTACCCATGCTTAAGGCGTATTTAAAGGCACATCAATTAGACGCAACTGTGCTGGATTGGAACATTGCAGCTACACACTATATTTTAGAGCGATCGCAAATCTATTCTTTAGCCCATCGGTTGGGCAAGCGGTATCAAGAGCTCAATGATAAAAATTCGTTGAGTTTTTTAGAACAGCTCGAATACCAACAAATCTTTGATGCATGCGATGTGATGCTAGATTTTTTATGCGTTCAAGTTAGCCCCAAAGAAATCTTTCAAGACCCCCAAAAATTTTATGATTATGGCCAATATCATTGGGCAAAAGAAATGATGGATGATTTTTGGAGAGCTTTGAGTGCCGCGTATTTCCCGTATGAATACCACTTTAATCGAGTTCAGCATTGTGTTGGGCTATGGGATTGGCCAAGCATTGAAGCGTATTGGTCACAGCATCAAAGCCCATTTCATAAATTTTATCTTAAAAAGATAGAGGAATTCCAAGAGAATGTCCAATTCATCGGCATCTCGCTCACATTTGTAAGCCAGATTCCAGAGACATTTTATCTCTGCCATTTGATCCGAGAAAAATTGCCTCATGTTTTTCTGATTTTAGGCGGCTCATGTTTGCATCAGATCATGCAACGGCTGGATACAGACATGCGCAAACAAGTACTTCAATTGGTTGATGCAGTATCATTATTTGAAGGCGAAGAACCGCTGCGACAATTACTCGTGCAATTGCCAGCATGGCAACAAACCAAAGATCCTGGAGCGCGGTTTCAATTGCTTCAAGGAATTCCCAATTTAATGATGCTAGAGCCTGATAATAAGGACGAAGGAACAAACAAGCAAGGCAAAATCCACCTTGGGCCTTTGTACATCCATGATATTCAACAATCGCCAACGCCTGATTACTCCGACCTTGGCTTAGATCAATACCTGGCACCCAGCAGAACCTTATTGTATGCTCCTACACGAGGCTGCTATTGGAATCAATGCTCATTTTGTGAATATGGATTTGGGCAATCTGGACGGCATCAATATCGAGAGATCCCTGCGGAAATGGCTGTTCAACAATTGAGTGAATTATCTCAAAAATATAATGTACAGCATTTTTATCTTTCCTGCGATGTTCTTGCACCTACATACGCCTTAGAATTAGCCCAAGGCATTGAAAAACAAAACCTGCCTATTCATTGGAATTGTGACCTACGAATTGAAAAATACTATACTCCAGAACGATGCAAGCAGCTTTATTCTGGAGGAATGCGAGCGGTTGCCTTTGGCATTGAGAGTGGATCAGATCGCATTCTCCAATTGATGCACAAAGGCACAACAACAGCCTTGGTCCAAGAGATCAATCGCAATTTCTACCAGGCCGGAATTGCCACAGCATGGATGGCATTCCACTATCATCCCCTGGAGACATTCCCCGAAGCCGTTGCCACTATTGAAATGATCAAAGCACAAGATCAGTATATCTCGCTGTTCATTGTCGGAGAATTTGACCTCACTCCAGGAGCACACATTGCGTGCCACCCTAAAGAATACGGAATTACAGAAATATACTACACAGCAGGAGATGGATTTCGTCTCTATCCTATTTTTTCTGAAAATACTCCCAATTCTTCGAGAAACTTTACTCAGGAGCTTGATCGCCAGTTAGCTGCATTAGCCCAAAGCTACTGGTTTAGCCATTATCCATGGGCTGGTGCCATTTCCACTCATCATAGCTTTTTATATTTTCTGCGTTATGGCCCTGCTGCGTTTGTCAGGCAAATCGCCGAAAGCGAAGCAGATATTCCTCATATTGAGAATATTCCTCATATTCCCGGATTTCAAATTAAGCCTAAATTTTCTTTAAAGCAGATCGAATCTAAAAAGCAAAGTTTTTTTGCTGACTATCGTAAACTTGCACTTGCCCCGGATCAGAGTGGCATGGCCCCCTTATCTGCCGCTCATTTTGAAGCTTGCTGTGCTAAAATGCCTGTATTAGAGCATGGACATGGTTTGAGCAAAAAAGCCAAAGCCAGGAAAAAAGGGAAACGCTAGCTTGATACTCCATACCATGCAGATAAGCGGTCAATTTTTGGTTCATGATGATTCCTGTTATTCGAAGGCGAAGAAGGGCGACCGGCCGGTCGCCCTAACGCGCATTGTATCTTCTTCTTGAGTGCCGTTGCAGAAGTCCCACAACGACACTCAACAAAACATTGCTTCTTTCCGTCAATTCCAGCAGACTCTGTCGGTCGCTTTCTAGCCTGCAACGCAACACTGCAAAGAACATAAATTGTTTTTGGATGTTTTCTGGGGCACTGCTAAATTGGCACGAACCAATTTTGTTTGGCCTCCATTGGTCTTTTGAATGCTCACAAAAAACGTTATCAACACTCAATCGGCCTCTTTCTCCTCTGTTTCATGGGAATCTTTGCGATTGTGATATTCTCGGCGTTCCATCTCTTGAAGAATGAGATTACGAAGTTTTTCTGGATTGGGAATCCCATAGAGTGAATAAAAACTAGGGGCCTTTGGCACTGTGATGGAATGTCCTCCACCAATGATCACTTTCAGAGACGGGCCGATTGGTAATTTTTGTTCACCACCGACCATGAAAATCGCCTGGTCTGTTCCTGTCCCAATTCCTGATGCCGAGATTGGAATCAGGGTGCCAAAATTAAAAAATCTGCCCAATGGATCGCGATGCACCACTAAATCTTCGATTTTGCTATAGAGTAAATCTCGTTCACGAGTGATAAAAAAACCAAATCTTGTGATTACTCTGCGATTTGTGATATAATATTGGTGCGATCTACGATAAATATTGGCAAGTATGAACCCCAAAGACCCGATACCCATGAGCCAATAATTGGCAATCTCTTGTTTATGTATTTTGGTGCACCATTCATAGACCCAAGGCCAATCTTCCTTGAGCATCGTCCCTAGTACTTGTGCCAAAATAGAGGTTTCCAGATAAATTTTGACTTTTGCTGCAATATAATCTTTTTGATTTTCAAGCAAAAGGCCAACAAGTACCAATCCAATGGCCAGCAATAGCCAAGACCAATGGATTCGCCAAAATGCTAGAATAAGGCCAGGAATTAGAATGGCCAAACTCCAGATGACCCAAAACAAAATAGGCGCAGCATTGGTGCCCAAAGATGTGGCACCAAGTATTTCCCAAAGACCTGGCCGAAAATAAATTGTAGCAATACCGACTCCAGCAATATAGAGCCAGGCTAAATAGAGATAGAACATGGAAAACAGATGAGGGCAAGTTTTCTCAAAAATTCGTTCCCCTGGAATTAATGCTAATGCCATAAAAAATTCCTTTCTTGAAAATTTATAATTTTAAGGAATTTATAATTTTAAGGATTTATAAAAAGGAGATGATTTTGCGTAAAACAAAATTTATCTTTATCACAGGAGGTGTGCTTTCTTCCCTAGGAAAGGGGTTGGCCGCAGCTTCCATTGGAGCATTGCTCGAAAATCGAGGGCTGCGAATCACGTTCCAAAAGTTAGACCCATACATCAATGTTGATCCTGGAACCATGAACCCATTTCAGCATGGAGAGGTCTTTGTCACCGATGATGGAGGAGAAACCGACCTTGACTTAGGTCATTATGAACGATTTACACACGTCCGAACTTTAAAAAAAAATAATTTCACATCTGGCAGTGTGTATCATGCTGTGTTGCAAAAAGAACGCAGGGGCGAATATTTAGGAGCCACTGTGCAGGTCATTCCTCATATCACCGATGAGATTAAAGCACGGATCAATGCAGTTGCCAAAGATGTGGATGTGGTGATTGTGGAAGTAGGTGGCACTGTTGGAGATATTGAAAGCCTGCCATTTTTAGAAGCCATTCGCCAATTGCGGAACGATGTAGGACGAGAGAATGTCCTCTATATTCATGTTACTTTAGTTCCTTATATGAAAGTGGCCGGCGAATTAAAAACAAAGCCTACCCAGCATAGTGTCAAAGAGCTTTTGGGCATAGGAATCCAGCCAGATATTCTCCTATGTCGTACAGAACGAAAGTTAGACCCAGACATCAAAGCCAAGATTGCCCATTTTTGCAATGTTGCCCCAGATTGCGTGATTGCAGACCAGGATGTTGAAACCGTGTATGAAGTGCCTTTGCAATTGCATCACGAAGGATTGGATGAAAAGATTTTGCAAATCCTAAACATTTGGACCCGGGAACCCAGTTTGGAAGACTGGGAGCAATTGGTATACCGAATTAAGCATCCAGAGCATGAAGTACGAATTGGAATTGTTGGCAAATATACTGACCTTAAAGAATCCTACAAAAGCCTAAATGAAGCTTTGGTGCATGGCGGTTTAGCAAATCATACTAAGGTAATTTTAGACTACATAGACTCTGAAGAAATTGGCAAGCAAGGCGGTGAAGCATTGCTGCAAAACGTGGATGGAATTTTAGTTCCCGGAGGATTTGGACTCAGAGGCATTCCGGGTAAAATCAAAGCCATTGAATTTGCCCGTGAGAAAAAAGTGCCGTTCTTTGGCATTTGTCTAGGGATGCAGATGGCTGTGGTAGAAATTGCCCAGCATTTGGCCAATCTCCCAGATGCGCATAGCCAGGAATTTGATCGCAATTCCAAAAATCCTGTGATTTTTTTAATGCACGAATGGTTTGATTACAATGCCAATCAAATGGTATATCGCAAGGAAAGCGATGATCTAGGTGGTAGCATGAGACTGGGATCATATCCTTGTATCTTAGAGCCAAAGAGCTTGGCAGCAGCAGCGTATGAATGTGTTGAAATTGCAGAACGCCATCGCCATCGCTATGAATTCAATAATCAATATCGCGATATTTTGGCAAAGTATGGAATGCGCTTTACGGGCCTTTCACCGGATCGAAATTTGGTAGAGATCATTGAATTAGCCGATCATCCCTGGTTCTTAGGATGCCAATTTCACCCTGAATTTCGATCCCGACCTATGCAGCCGCATCCCTTGTTTAAGGCATTTATTGCACATTCGTTGGCTTATCGCGAAATGAAAACGACCGTATCTAAGCCAACGTAATGACAGCATTCTAACGACTGGTGAGAAGAATCAATCGCTTCTCGCCAGTTGAACATCCAATTTTGGGCATCAATCGCTTTTACAATTTTATGATGGTCATGAAGATGGAAATCTTACCTATTTTAGAGAAATATTTTGGATATAAAAAATTTCTGCCGTTGCAACAAGAGATCATTGAATCTGCATTGGCAGGGAGGGATGCTTTTGTACTCATGCCCACAGGTGGTGGAAAATCTTTGTGCTACCAATTACCTGCATTGATATTTCCAGGCATGACGCTGGTGATTTCTCCATTGATTTCTTTAATGAAGGATCAAGTAGATGGCCTTTTGGCCAATGGAATATCCGCTGCATGTATGAATTCGACGATGTCGTCCCAAGAAATTCGGTATATAACAAGCCGTGCGTTGGATGGGAAATTGAAAATCTTATATCTAGCTCCGGAAAGAGCCACTTTGCCCAATCTTCTGATGTTGCTTGATCAATTGACACTTTCCCTAGTGGCAATTGACGAAGCACATTGCATTTCAGAATGGGGCCATGATTTTCGCCCAGAATATCGGCAACTGAATATTTTTAAAGAAAAATATCCCCATGTGCCCATGATGGCATTGACAGCAACTGCTATTGAGGAAGTTCAGCAAGATATTGTTCATCATCTCAAAATGAACAATCCTCAAAAATTTCAATCCAGTTTTAATCGTCCTAACCTGAACTACCATGTATTGCCCAAACAGGATGTGCATAAACAAATTTTGAAGTATCTGGAAGCCCATCGCCGTGACTCAGGAATTATCTATTGCATGGCTCGCAAAACCGCAGAAGCTGTAGCTGCCAGTTTACGCAAAAATGGATTTCGCGCTCTTGCCTACCATGCCGGAATGGAAGACACCGAACGCCATGCAAACCAGGAAAACTTTATCAATGATAATGTTGAAATCATTGTAGCAACGATTGCCTTTGGCATGGGCATTGATAAGCCCAATGTACGCTTTGTGCTTCACTATGATCTGCCTAAAAATATAGAAAGCTACTATCAAGAAACAGGACGTGCAGGACGAGATGGGCTTCCGAGCGAATGTATTTTATTTTTTAGCTACGGAGACAAAGCGAAAATTGAATACTTCATTGACCAAAAGGAAGATAAAGATAAACGGCAAATCGCTACTCATAAATTACAGCAGATGATTGCATTCTGCCAAAGCCATCTTTGCCGCCGAAAGTTTTTGTTGCAATATTTTGGAGAAGAGTATTCGGTAGGTAATTGTGGCCATTGCGATAATTGTATCCATCCGTCTGAGAAAATAGACGGCACGATTGCAGCTCAAAAATTTCTCTCCACAGTATTTCGGCTGAAGCGCAAATTTGGAATCAGCTATATCATTGAGGTTTTGACAGGTTCACAAAGTCGCAGAATTTTGGAGAATGGGCACCATCAATTATCTACCTATAATATTGGCAAAGAATATACTCGAAAACAATGGCAATCCATTGCTTACCAACTGCTCGAACAAGGCTATTTGCAACAAGAAGGCATTGAATATCCAGTCGTATCGCTTACATTAGCCAGCCATGCAGTTTTGTTCCAAAAACAAAAAGTCCAAATCGTGGTGCCTGTGGAAAAGAAGGCAACAGAGCCAGAAATGGACCTAGATTATGATCGAAACTTATTCGAAGAATTACGTGGGTTGAGAAAAGTATTGGCTAACTCCTTAGCAGTCCCTCCGTATATTGTTTTTAATGATGCCACGTTAAAAGAAATGGCAACTGTGTTTCCACGAACTCCAGATGAATTGCTGCAAATCAATGGTGTTGGCGCTCGAAAACTTGAATCTTTTGGAGATGACTTTTTAGACACCATCAGTTCTTATTGTGAACGCAACCATATTGATCCGTCATCTATTCCGCGGAATCAAACACTTGTAAATGCACATCCTGCTCCGATGGGCAACACACACGCCCAGACTTTGGCTTTATTCCGCGATGGCCATGATATGGCCACCATTGCTCAAATACGCAATATCAAAATCGAGACTGTTTCTGAACATCTGGCACAATTGATCCTTCAAGGAGAAATCACGACCCTGGATCAATTGGTTCCTCTCGAGAAACAACAAGACATTATTTCAGCCATTCAACAAGTCGGAACTGAACGACTCAAGCCAATCAAAGAACTTCTCGATGAATCTTATAGTTGGGAAGAACTTCGTCTCGTCCGGGCTTGGTATCAGAAAAAAGCACAGGGCGAGAAGACGTAAACGATGTTTAGTTTAAATTTTTTGGTATTACCTAACTTATTTCATATTAAGTAGTTAAATATCTATAGATATAAAGTTTATGACAACAAACCTAACACAAAGATTTGTATCATGTTATGTGCTTAGCCATAACATCGGAATCTACAAAATGATGATGATGCGGAGCAATTAAGGAGACTCCAATTTGTTGACGATACTTGACATGAGCATGTTCAAAAATTGATAATCTGAAAAATCGCGGTCTCCGGTTCCCAATCTGACAATCACAAGATTTAAAGATGGGATGATATAGAGACGATTGTCTTGATAACCCGCTGCAACAATAAGGTCTGAAGGCAGAGAACTGGCAATGTAGCCTTTGGTAAACGCTCGGTTTAAAACAGACGGAAGAAATTCAGCTTGTTTTTCAGAAATTTTATGGTTGAGCCAAAAAGTCAGGCCATAAGCAGGCATCAGTTCACTGCCTACCATGCAGTCAGCAAGCAATTTCGGAGGCAATAGTTGTACTCCTTTCCAAGTCCCTTGGTCACGCACCAGAACACCAAATTTGGCCCATTCACGCGCGGTGGTCCAGGCACCATAAGGAAACAGCGGATTTCCTACCGAATCTCTGTGCCAGCCAGCATAATGAAATCCAATTGGCTGGAAAATTCTACGATCCAGGTAAGACAAAGGATCTCCTAGCAATTTTCGACGCATCAGCTCACCAAATACCATGAGATGAGAGCTGCTATATCGAAACATGGTGCCAGGAGCACTTTTCATGCCTAACGTTAATGCATACGCATATTTATTTTCTTCGCTCTGGTCTTCCAAAAGACCGTCCCAGGTTAGCCAAAGAAAGCTATCATGAAGGCCACTGGTGAAGTTCAGCAGTTGACGCACAGTGATCTGTGACTTCAATGGATCGTCTCGAAATTCTGAGATTGTGTCGCTTACTTTTTCATCCAGTTTCAGAAATCCGTCTGCAACAGCAGCCACAGCCATGATACCTGCAAAACTTTTGGTTCCACTAAAGATATGGTGTGGCATCTCAGCACGATGGCCATTTTGATATTGTTCCCATACAATATCATAGCCCTGGATGATCAATACAGCTTTGCCATGACGATTTGCAGAGTATTCGCTTGCTGCCTGATAGCGCCCAGCAGTTTCTGCATCTACCTGGGCTTTAGAAAAAGTGCCATCTATAGGTATAGGCATATCATAATGTAAATAACTACAAGCACTTAACAACATAATCATACAAAGAATAATCAACTTTCCCATTGTTTTTCTCCATTATTTTGCTGACAGATTACATATTTTTTGCATATTTTGCTCATACATTGCCCCAAATAATGCTATCATAAAAGAATTCCAAAATCAATGCAGAAAAAATGTATCTATAGTGCTTGAAATAGACTAAAAACGATTTTGCTGGCCAATTTGGCCCAAGTCTGCAAATCCAAAACAGGATATAGTGCTTGCAATAGACTAAAAACGATTTTGCTGGCTTGCTTATTTTTTGGAGAATTTTTGCTGAGTCTAACGGATTTTTGGAATTCACTATGGCATTCAACAAGGAGATACAATGGCTCATAAAATCGAAAAAATTTTTATTTGGCTATTGTTGTTGATTCCTGTGAGTATATACTTTGGCGTATGGACACATAGCAAAACTGGGACATTCATCACGACCATTTTAGCCATCATCCCATTGGCTCGCATCATAGGCTTTGCCACCAAAGAAATTGCGCTACAAAGCAATCCTGCGATTGGTGGTCTGATCAATGCCACTTTTGGCAATATCATTGAGCTCTTTATCTGCATCTTAGCTTTACGTAAGGGATTATTTGAAGTAGTGCAGGCCTCGGTGGTTGGTAGCATTATGGGAAATATTCTCCTCTTGATGGGATTGAGCATTTTTGCAGGAGGTTTAAAGTTCAAGGAGCAACATTTCAATCGAGATTCTGTTGGTGTTTCTGCTACCATGCTGATCATCGCAGTGGTTGGCCTTGTTATACCAACGATGTACAACCTCACCACGCATGCATCAGAACACCATGTTGCTTTAGTATGTGACGCAGTTGCTGTAGTCCTTGCTTTAGTGTATATTTCAGGCTTAATTTTTGCATTTGTCACACATAAGCACCTTTTTGATGCTAGTGATGAAATCAAAGCAAGTCAAGAAGCCTCGAATATAAGCATTCGTGCGGCAGGTCTATTGCTGCTCATAGCCACGCTCATTGTAGCTGTGGAATCTGAATTATTGGTCAAAGTTGTGGAAGAAGCAGCCATAGAATTGAATCTTACCCAAAAATTTATCGGGCTAGTTGTGATTGCGATCATCACCAATATTGCAGAGAAAGCCAATGCCATTCATTTTGCTTTAGACAATAAATTGGATATCTCACTTGAAATTGGCCTCAGTAGCGCAATCCAGATTGCCCTATTTGTGGTTCCCACTTTAGTGGTGATTAGCCAGATCAATGGATACCATTTTTCCTTAGTATTTCCTTTGTTTGATATTATTCCGGTTTTTTTTGCTGTTTTGATCGTGAACAAACTTTCCGAAGATGGGAAATGCAATTGGCTCGAAGGAGTCCAGTTAGTCTCTGTTTATTTCATCATTGCCATTGCGTTCTTTTTTGTGGGTAAATAATCAGAGGTTTCTGTATTAACACAGAAAGCAAGTTTTACAATCCTTACAATAAAAATGCATAATGCAAGTGCTTTATATGCTGAAACTTAATATCTCTACTCGATACCGTTGCATGGCCAAGACAAAAAAATTTGCCATCTTGCCTTTTCTTTGTATTAGCTCAGATGATAAGTAACAATTTGTAACCGTCGAGCATATTCATTTTGGAGAAAGACCTTTGAGCTCACGTCTCTGGTGAGGAAGATCATTGTAGTCATCATCCTCAAAAAGAGTAAGTAAAGGCTTGAGTTGTGGAGGTTCTTGCCAGGATTTAGTGACCAAAAACTCTTTGAGGGTTCTCACGAAGCGTTCGGCAATACCATTGCTTTGTGGACGATGTGGAGCCAAAAGGACACGTTTAAACTCAGGCAGGTCTGCGAGTTTTTTTATACTTGATTTGGCATTTTTGTCAATAAAATTTGTTACTGTTCATCTACATTATTACAATTTTGCCTTTTCTTTTGTGTTTTTTGCCGCGAAGCGGCTTGGGGATAAAGCCTGGGGTTTCTAACCCCAGGTGTAGATGTGTCTTGCAGTGCCCTGAAGGGGCACCGGAAACTTCCTATAGGTATGAATTGTCTAGCATTTCTTGACGATTTTCACATGCGAAATTTCTCTATTATCTTCAAAACAAAACACTTGCATTTCGAAATTTTGATCTCATGCACGTGCCATCCTATTTTTGGCTGGTTACGGAAACGTCTGATAATGAATTTTGGGGATCTATGTCAGCCGCAATTCAAAAAAGCGTTATCATTAGAAAAATGACGAGGGTAAATATGCAGAAATGCTTACTTATTGTATGCCTTGTGTTAGGATGTTTGTGTTGTTGGAACTGTGATCGTTCAGACCAAGTCAGACAACCTGGCCAATTGTATATCGTCACCACCACAGGCATGATCACAGATGCAGTTCGCAACGTTGTTGGAGATCGTGCGATTGTACAAGGCCTTATGGCTCCTGGAGTTGATCCACATCTATACAAAATTACTGCTTCAGATACACATAAATTGGCCAATGCAGACATTATTTTCTATAATGGGCTTCATTTAGAAGGGAAAATGTCTGCGGTATTGCACAAAATTAGCCGTACTAAACCAGTGCATGCAATTGCAGCAGATATTCCGTTAGATCGCCTGATTAAAGTGGACCCTGAGCATGATATCTTTGACCCACACATTTGGTTTGATGTCTCGCTCTGGAATCTGGCAGTTCAGAAAATAGCCAGGGTCATGATCGAAGTGGATCCCAAAAATAAAACCATTTATGAAGCCAATTCGTATGCTTATCAAAAAAAGCTTGAAGAATTGCACGAATGGACAAAAGGCCAAATTGCAAGCATCCCTGCCCAAAGACGCATCTTGATCACTGCACATGATGCGTTTGGGTACTTTGGTCAAGCTTATAAAATTGAAGTGATTGGTTTGCAAGGAATTAGTACAGCAGCAGAGTATGGCATTCAAGATGTAGAACGAATTGTGAATCTGCTGATTGCCAAACAAATTCCAGCGATCTTTGTAGAAACCTCGGTCTCATCCAAAGCCATGGAAGCCGTGATCCAAGGCTGTGCCAGCCGGAATGCACGCATTACCATTGGCGGCAATCTTTTTTCAGATGCTATGGGGACAGAAAATACGCCAGAAGGCAACTACATTGGTATGGTACGGCATAATGTGCTCCAAATCGCCACGGCCTTGAAATAATAATTTTGCATAGAAAGGCAAAAATTGTATGAATTCTGATCATTCTGGAAATCCAGAAATCCCGGTAGAAGTCCATGATCTCACAGTTGCATATCATGCCCGACCTGTTTTATGGGACATTGATTTTCAATTGCCCAAAGGCAAGCTCATTGCCATTATGGGGCCGAATGGAGCAGGAAAATCCACGCTCTTGAAGACCATGCTCGATCTCATCCCTGCTTCCAGTGGATGGGTCAAAATCTATGGCCAACCGTATGCGGCAATGAGGCAATGCGTTGGTTATGTTCCACAACGCGAATCCGTAGATTGGGATTTCCCAACATCAGCCTTGGATGTGGTTTGCATGGGACGATATGGCAAATTAGGCTGGTTCAAACGGCCTGCTCAGCAAGATTGGCAATTATCCCAAGATTATTTGTCCAAAGTCGGGATGGCTGATTTTGCCCATCGCCAGATTAGCCAATTATCCGGCGGCCAGCAACAACGTGTATTCTTAGCACGAGCACTGGCCCAAGAAGCGCAAATCTACATGATGGATGAACCATTCGCAGGCGTAGATGCTGTGACTGAAAAAGCCATCGTGAATCTCCTTTTTGAACTTAGAAGTCAAGGCAAGACTGTGTTAGTGGTTCATCACGACTTGCAGACCGTGACAGAATATTTTGACTGGATTTTGCTCATCAATCTCAGACTCATTGCAGTTGGCCCAACAAGCCAAGTTTTCCAAGAAGAAAACCTTCGCAAAACCTATGGTGGTAGATTAGCGATTTTGACCAAAGCTGCGGAGGCTTTGGCCAAAGGGAAGCAATAATATGGACTATTCTGGAATGCATGAAGAAAACCTTCGCAAAACGTATGGCGGCAGATTAGCGATTTTGACCAAAGCTGTGGAGGCTTTGGCCAAGGGGAAGCAATAATATGGATTACTGGAATGAATTTCTGCTTTATTTTTCCGATGCTGGTACTACGCGGCGTTTGGTGCTTTTAGGCACTACACTTTTGGGCCTTGGAACAGGCATTTTAGGCACCTTTGCTGTGCTACGCAAACAAAGCCTTTTAGGCGATTGCGTGGCCCATGCAGCTTTGCCTGGCGTATGCATTGGATTTATGCTCGCAGGCCAAAAGAGCACACTTGGCCTTTTTCTTGGGGCAGCCTTTATGGGTCTTTTGGCAGCTTTTTCCATTGGCTTCATCATACAAAAAAGCAAAATCAAGGAAGACACAGCGATTGGCTTAATTCTTTCGACTTTCTTTGGCTTTGGCATTGTGCTCTTGACCATGATTCAACAAAGAGGATTTGCTGGCCAGGCAGGACTGGATCATTTTTTATTTGGCAAAGCGGCTTCTTTACTATACAACGATGTCATCATCATTGCAGCATTATGCGTGATTGTGATTTTGGTTGTTGCATTGTTTTATAAAGAATTCCAAATTTTATCCTTTGATGCACAATTTGGCTCTAGCCTTGGATTGCCCATGCCCAAACTGCATTATTTCCTCACCGGACTCATGGTCCTGGCCATTATGGTGGGTTTGCAAACTGTAGGTGTTATTTTAATGGTTGCCATGCTGATCCTTCCTGCAGCAGCGGCTCGCCAATGGACAGATGCTTTGCCTAAAATGATCGT
>JAKLHB010000179.1 GCA_022710345.1 Planctomycetota bacterium | reverse complement strand
AAACAGAGCTTGAGGGCGATTACAGAATCAGAGAATTCTTGCAATCTTTGGAAAAGAAATAAAGAAAAGGCACCGATCCGTCGGTGCCTAGCGATTTTAGCCTATAGTAGAAACATGGAAGCCATTGGTTGATCAACTCAAGTTGCGGTTGCAGACGCAACTGCACACGCATGATGAATGAGGTAAAATGAGTGACATCGAAGTTTGAAAATGATGAGCACCGAATATATTGGGGTGACGCACTCGAAATCTTAAAAACTGAAATAACTTCAGACTCGGTGGACTTAATTTTTGCTGATCCCCCATACAACATTGGAAAACAATTCTCAGATTTTCATGACAGGTGGCCATCTGAAGAAGCTTATGCTACATGGGCATACCAGTGGCTTGACGAATGTATAAGAGTACTCAAACGAACAGGAACGTTATACGTTATGACTAGCACACAAGCTATGCCATACTTTGATATTTTTTTAAGAAAGCGGCTGACGATTCTGAGTCGTATCATTTGGCATTATGACAGCTCTGGAGTACAAGCAAGAAAATATTATGGCTCTATGTATGAACCAATCTTACATTGTGTAAAAGATGCCGAAAGTTATACTTTTAACGCCGATGCAATCAAAGTCGAAGCCAAAACTGGTTCACAAAGAAAATTGATTGATTACAGAAAAGCTCATCCTACTCAATACAATATAGCTAAAGTTCCCGGCAATGTTTGGTATTTTCCTCGTGTTCGTTATCGTATGGAAGAGTATGAAGAACACCCTTCACAAAAACCAGAGTCTCTGTTAGAACGAATTATTCGTGCAAGTAGCAATGAGGATGATGTTGTATTAGATCCCTTTGCAGGAACTTTTACAACTGCAGCGGTTGCAAAAAAGTTAAAACGACGTTCGATCAGCATTGAATTTCAAGAAGAGTATATGAAGATTGGATTGCGGCGGGTTCTGCAAATGTTAACTTATAAAGGTCAAGAACTACGGCCTCTTCAAAAAACATACGTTAGAAAAAACGAAAACAGCGAACGTATTCAAAATTATGACAGCAGAGATATGATTTAGAGTTCCATGATTCTATAAACCTCGATGAAGATGAGTAATTGTTTTATGATGTGTATATGCCACAATTTGAAATAGAAAGCGCTCTATGGAAACATCGCATATCCATGAGATACTTCAACACATTGCAGCTTTGCCGTTAGAGGATCAGGCTGCTATTGCTGAAATTTTGAACAAAAGAATTCATGATTTACAACGTGCTCAACTAGCCGCCAGAGCAAAAGAGGCTGAAGCAAAATCTAGAAATGTTACGGTCGGAAATGTAGATGATTTGATGAAAATAACCAAACTTCAGACAGATGGTGCAGGCCATCTTTATGCTGAAGTCGAGAATATCCGCATCACATACATCCCTGCGAAAGACCGGGCACCTGGCAAAGATTGGGCAGGTTCGGATGTGCTTCGGATTCAATCCTACAGAGGGGCGGATGATCATGCGCTCAATATGGGAGCCGAGGTTCCTATTGCATCGCCTGCAATGTTGGGAGAACTTGTGGCAGCAATTTCGCAACTTTATATTGAAGGTATTACGGAACTTTACTGAAGGCATTACGGATTAACCCAAAAAATTTTATGATGATCTTCAGGCTGCATCAGATATTTGGTTTGCTGGCTCATTGCTCTAAGCGTGTTGTATTGAGATGTACGATTTTGATTTGCTTGGTTTTGAGTCTATGGATGCCGACTTGTGAGCATACACAGAATACGTTAGCTTGGTTTTTATTCGATGTCTCAGATAGTGTGCAAGTAGTGCATCAAGCCTTAGAAAGCGACCTCCTTGCATTTTATCAAGCTGAAATAGAAGAAGAATTGGCGCGGGCAGATATTCAGCAATGGGGAGCAATTTTTTTTGGACAAAGAGCCGAGCTTGCGATCGCGCCACAGTCTTCTCGGCATACACCTTTGCCCAGGCCACAGATTTTGGGAACTGCAACAGATATAGCCGATGCAATTCATTTAGCAAGGGAAGTTGCTAAAACATTCGGCTATACCCAGGCCGATTTTATGATCTGGAGTGATGGTCATTGGCCAGATCAAAAATGGGAGGAACTTGGCATTTCAGGTAAGTTAAGCTTTCACCCTATCCTGCCTAAAGCAAAAGAATTCCATGATATGCAGATTGCGCTTGTGATGCGTGATCCAGTGCGACAATTTGAGCATGCACAAGGGAAAGCCATTGTCACAAGCAACCAGCCAGGCGTTTTTACAGTTGAAATTAGGGCACAAGACAAAATCCATTGGCAAGAGACCATTGAATTATCCAAACCAGGGAACTTTGCTGTCTATTTTAGCGTGCCAATCACTGCCCCAAATCAAGAAATCGTCCATGCCCAAGTAAGTACCACAAGCTTTACAGATGGATGCACACTGAATAACATCGCTTCTGCCCAAGTGAGAGTTTTGGGAAAGCCAGTATTTCTTGTCATGGGAGACTCGGCAAGCTTTGTCAATCTTGATTTTGTGGATGTGATTCCAACCAAAATAGAACAATTGCCTAATCTCCTGGCAGCCCATCCTCGGTCTGTTCTTGTGATTGTAGATGGCTGCATCACTGAATTAGAGCCTGTGGCGAGCATCATCCAGCAGTATGTTCATGCAGGAGGAGGGCTGTGGGTATTTGGAAATCAAAGCACTTTGGGGCCAGGTGGCTACAGCGGCACTACATTGGAGACTATTTTGCCCGTCTGGTGCAGCCAAAAACAAAATCAGCCGCTTGCGCTTTGCATTGCATTGGATATTTCCGGCAGCATGGCTGAACCTTTGGCTGGCATTGCTAAAATTGAAGCAGCGCAAGCTGGGATCAAGCAAGCTTTACAATATCTCAACCCTGAAGATTATTTTGGGCTTATTGGATTTCGGCAAAGCGCAGTGCCATGTTTAGAGATTGGACTATGGGGCCAACATCAAACTAAACTCCCAAAAATTCTTCAATCTTTGCATCCACAAGGAAGCACCAATATTAACAGTGTGTTACAAGCCTGCCTGGAAGCTTTTGCCAAAGCGCCCCAAGATAGCATCAAGCATGTTCTAATCATTTCAGATGGCCTGGACACACAGCCCAATCCCCAGACCCTAGATTTAGGGGCTAAGCTCAGCCAAAAACAGGTCAAAATTTCTGTGATTGCCACTGGCACGGATGAATACAACATCCTACAGCGTTTGAGTCAGATTGGCCAAGGCGTATTTGTCCGTTGGGATACGCAATCTTTAGCAGAACTTTTGACCAGGCAAATTCAATCTTTGCACCAGCCAGAAATACAGCAAGGCAGATTTGAGCTAATTTCTCAAGAAGATTGGGGAACAGAGCCATTGAAATATTGCCAAGGTTTTTGCATTGAGCGCTTTATTCCTGTACAGGCTAAAGCTTGGAGCAAAATTTGGCTTCAAACAGGACAAAATCCTATTGTTGTCACAGGATACTACGGTCTTGGCCGGAGCGCTGTTTTAAGCACCAATTTTTCTGCAACATGGGCAGGGAATCTACCAGAATCTATTGCAAAAGACATGATTCGAGACATTGGGCTATGGCTGATGGGCCATGTCCCCAGTGTATGGCAATGGACCTTAGAGCCAGTTGGAGAGCAATGGATGGCCAAGATCAAACGGGCTATAGATGCACGGGCTCATGTTAGCGCGTATGAGCCCCAATTGTACTTGCTTATGGATTGGATTCCTCAACCGATCGAACTTTTAGAAACAGGCCAGTATGAATACGAAGCCTGGTTTGCGTGGCCTAAACCTGGATCCTATGTTTTACAAATCGGTGAGTCCAGCAAGTCAGATCAGCGTATTCTCATGGAACAACGTACAAATCCTCCCATTCAATCCCCTCATCAGCCTCCTTATATTATCCATGATGCAAAATCTTTCTGGATTCCATACCCAAGCGAATATCGTAAGTTAGGCCAAAGTGCATTGCCTATACTGCCGTCTTCAGCCACGCCAGTTATGCCTCAGCCTCTATTATGGTGGCCTTGTCTGTGGATTGCACTAGGAATGGTCTTTTTTATTGCGGAACGAATTTTTCCTTTGGATTCATAGCTAAGAAAACCTCCAAAGACAATTGCAAAAAAAGCAAAATATTGAAAACCAATTTCAGACAAACTACGATATTTTATTTTTATGGAAAACGGGAGATAATTTTCTTTACTTTTTTTGGGTGCAAAGTATACTTGAGGTAAGTATTATAGTTTGTATGATTAACAACTAAGGAGGCCAACTATGTCTAAAAAAGCGAATTCCGAAGAAAAACAAGCATCCAAAAAGATGACCAAAAAAGATAAAAGCAAAACCACAAAAACCAAAGCAAAAGCATCCAAAACTGACAAAAGCAAAGCAGACACTAAAAAATCCACCAGCAAAAAAACAAGTGTATCAAAGCCATCAAAAACTACTACTGCAAGGCTTAAAACTACGCCAAAGCGCAAAGTTTCTGCTGTGCCAAAAGCCGCTGGGGCAAAGCTCCCAAACGCTGCGTCCAAGAAAAAAACAGCGATCAATCCAGAAGCGATCATGTACTACCAAGACCTAACCCCAGGGGAGCCAAAGAAATCTCCGTTTTGGGGAACGCAGCTCACACCGTATAAGCAAAATCCAGAGGTAAAAAAATATATTCGTAAGCATAGCAAAGCCATGTTATATATTGGCCAACATCCTGTCGTTCCTCGTACCACAAAAGTTTCTGGCTGGGGCGAAGATGTACCTTATGTTTTGTCACGCAAAGCTAGTCAAGAGTTGCCTTCGTTTACTTTTGTAGGCAGGCAAGCGATGTTTGAGATGCTTGAAGATCAGCGTGCCAGTGCTCGGCACACTGCCTTGATTGGCATGCGCAAAATGGGAAAAACTACGTTTGTGAAGCGTTATTATGACTATTTATTTTGTACTTCCAATGAAGTGATCCCATTTTTTTATTCGTTCATGAACCTAGACGAAAGAAGAGGCAGCAAAAAGTCGGTGATCCAGGTGGCTGAAGAAATGATGGTCGTTTTTTTAAGCCAGGCTTTGGGATTTTTAATGCAGCATAAAGGGCTAGCCAATAATACTAGCTTTTCCAAGCTTTTATTTGCCTTAGAAAACTTACCACCTGAAGCAAAAGAACGCTATTATGAAGTATTCCATCAAATGATTGAAGCGTGGTATGCTGATGGCATTATCTACCCTCTATATCGAATGATGCAACGTTCTCTAGATATTGCGATTGATATGAAATTTTCTTTTGATCTTTCTCCAGTGATTATGCTAGATGAATACCAAGAGATTGGCCGATCGTTTGTGGATGAAAATGGAGAACCCTACGATTGCATTCCGATTTTGAACAAATACCACTGCAATGAAGATATCTTCATTATCCTCAGTGGATCAGGCTTAACCACGCGGATGGAAGAAGCGTTGCCGCCCGCGTTTGAATATCGAATTGAGCGAATTTCTTTTGGTCCCTTGGAAAAGGAAGACAGCAAAGAATTGATGCGGAGGACCATGAAGGCTCTGAAGATTCAAGGATTTGATGGAATCGAAGATGTCTTGTATGAATGGGTGGATGGAAACCCCTATTTCATGCGCAGTGTTTTTGCCAAAAGCTTATCTTATGAAAAGATTTATGGCAAAAAAAAAGATTTCAGCAGCAAGGCAAGTCTGGAGCAGGCGTATGAATTTGAATGTGGCAATGTGGCAGGAAAGATCTATGATTTTTGGGATTGGTATCTAGTTCGCAACTGGAGAGCGTATCCTACATTTATTGAATTTGGAAAAGATATTTATCAAATCTTGGAATTCCTAGTGAATCGCAAAGGAAAAGCAGTGCCATTTGCCAAAATTCAAGATTTTATGAAGAAAAACATACAAGAATTGGTACCGATGTTGTTGCATTTGGAACGGATTGATTTAATTCAATGGAATCGTATGTCGAATATGATCTTTATCACAAAAGAGCCAACCATAGTTGTGAGCATTCGAGCCATTAAATATCCATTGTTTTATCCAGACGATCTAGAGGAAATTCACAGAGAAGAAAATCTGCACAAGCATGTCCTGGAAATTCTGGAACGATTGGAATCTATGGAAGAAGAAAAAGTAGATATGGTGGATCAAATCAAACATATCGAAGCCAATGTGCATGATGTGCAAATCAACGTGGAAGACAATTTGAAAAAGATGCATGCTGAAATCATGTCATTGCGCGGCAGCCTGAATTATGAAAAAGGCATGGAAGCCGAACAAGTCATTCGTGGAAGGCTCCAACGTCGGGAAGAATTATTCGCAGCATATCCAGTGGTCGGGAATGTTCGCAATCAAAAGATTCTGGATCCCCTTAGCAAAAAAGGATATGAACTGGACTGCGTGTGCGATCTTGATCCAGCCCAGTTGCCCTTGAGCGACCTGCCTGTGGCAAAACTTGACTACACGAGTGCAAGTCTGGCGAGCAACGCAGATGGAGCATCAACTGCTCAACCTGCCATGCACCAAGCAGAAGCATTGCCTTCAGCAACGCCGGTGAATCCAGCAACGCCGGTGAATCCAGCAACGCAGCAAAATCCAGCAACGCAGCAAAATCCAGCAACGCAGCAAAATCCAGCAACGCAGCAAAATCCAGCAACGCAGCAAAATCCAGCAACGATCCCTGCTCAAGCAGCAACCCAGTGTGTTGTACAATGCAAAGGCATGCTGGTAATCGAGGTCAAGACAATCAAGCAAAAAATCAGTTTGGCCCAAGCTCAGCACTTTATCGAAGGCTTGCAAGCCTTGCAACGGCTCTATGGCCTAACCCAGATTTACGCTATGTACCATGCCCAAGCTGGCTTTGCCAAAACTGCGGCAAAGGCGCTCATGCAACACAACATCATGGTGATCGAATATGCCGAGACAAAAGCGAATGTCTAAGGTTAGACTAATGAGTTTGTAGCAAAAATAACAACCATTGATTAAGGAAAATTTTATGAAAATATATTGGTTTTATCTATGTTTATGCTTATTAGTTATTGGGAGTCATGCTCAGATGGTTAATCCGGTGATTATAGAAAAGGCAAGGTTCACGGTCATTGCACCGGAGTGCATTCGTTTAGAATATGCTCCGACTGGTGCGTTCATTGACCAGCCTTCTCTTTTTGCTGTGGATCGTGATGCAAAAAGTTCTGATTTTAGTCTAATGGAAGAAAATGGCACAACCATCATTGCCACACAGCGTGTTCGGTTGTACTATCGCCCGAATGGTGCGCCGTTTGCACCAGAAAATCTTTGGGCTGAAATTGATTGCGCAGGTGAAATGGTGCGATGGGTTCCAGGTATGGCCAATAAAGCCAATTTAGGAGGAACTCTTCGTACTTTGGACCAAGTCCGTGGAAAAGTGCCTGTGGATGATGGAATTTTGGCACGAGACGGATGGTATGTGCTGGATGATTCCAAGCGACCTCTTTTGACCAAAGATTGGGTCATGCAGAGGCCAGAAGGTGGGATAGACTGGTATTTGTTTGCTTATGGCTTGGACTATAAAGCCGCTCTTCGAGCTTTTGCTAAAATTGCTGGGCCAGTCCCATTGCCAAGGAAATATATGCTTGGTTCTTGGTATTCTCGATATTGGCCATATTCCTCAGATGAATATCGGCAAATTGTAGCAGAATACAAAGAACACGATTTCCCTTTGGACATTATGGTTTTAGATATGGATTGGCACAAAGATGGCTGGACAGGCTGGTCTTGGAATCGCCAATTACTACCAGATGCTGAACAATTGCTGGAATGGTTCCATAAGCAAGGGATCTTTGTCACATTGAACCTTCATCCTGCTGAAGGCATAAAACCTCATGAAGATATGTATGAAGCTTTTATGAAAGATATGGGGTATGATGTTAGCCATCTCAAGCCTAGGCTTTGGCCTACGTTACCATACGATGCCTCCAACAAAAAATATCTGGACACTCTTTTCAAACACACGCACACTCCACTGGAAAAAGTAGGCGTTGATTTTTGGTGGTTGGATTGGCAGCAGTTTGAAAATACGATTGGAAATGCACAACTGAAGAACTTAGAATGGCTGAACCATTACTATTTCCAACATTCGAGTAAGGGTGATCTACGTGGTGCTTCCTTCAGCCGTTGGGGTGGTTGGGGAGATCATAAGCACCCCATTCATTTTTCTGGTGATGCTGTTTCGATTTGGCCGATGTTGGAATTTGAAGTGCCGTTTACTAGCACAGCCGGCAATGTTGGATGTTTCTTCTGGTCGCATGACATCGGTGGCCACTTTGGTGGTATCACACCAGAGACAAATTGCCGATGGATTCAATTTGGTGCATTCACAGCAGCCTTGCGTTTGCACTCGACCAGAGATGCCTCGATGGATAAACGTCCTTGGCTCAGTGAGCCTATTTACACAAACTCCATGCGCAAAGCATTCCACCTCAGATCACAGTTGTTTCCGTATATCTACTCCAGTGCATGGTATTCTTGTCAAAATACAATTCCATTTACTAAGCCCATGTACATTGAATATCCTGATCAGGCAATTGCTTATGAATGCCCGCAGCAATATTTCTTTGGTGAACATTTCCTTGTAGCTCCCATTGCTAGCCAAGGTGCGGGAGACCGCAAAGTTGCTGGCCAGCGAGTGTGGTTCCCTAAAGGCACCTGGTATAACTGGCTCACAGGCGAACGATATGAAGGCAGAGATGCCTTTGTCCAAGTATGGTCAGATATTGATGAATTGCCTTTGTATGTCAAAGGCGGACAACCTATTCCAACTCAAGCTTATACCCCCAGGATGGCCACAGAGCCTTTGAAAAATTTAGTCATTCGTGTGTATCCAGGTGAAGAAGGACACTTTACGTTGTATGAAGACGATGGAACTTCCAAAGCCTATCTGAATGACCAATTCAGCCTCACGCAAATTCATTATCGTTACGAAGGCATCACACATAGAATTGTGATTGACCCAGTACAAGGTGAATATGCAGGCCAATTGCAAGAACGCTCTTATACCATTGAATTTGCTGGGCAGCCCAAGGAAATTGAGCTAGCCTTAGTACAAGGCAAAACTGTAGAAACCGTGTATGATCCAGAGCAAGGCATTCATCGCATTGAAGTGCCGATGCAGTCTATCCAAAAACGTGTTTTAGTACAGTTGATGGTCAAGCAAACGTTGGATTTCCAAGATATTCATACTAAGGCGCAGAGAAAACGATTGTTAGGGATGGTCCCTGATTATTTGCAAGATGGTGAACTAAGGCATATTCTTGCGACTGCAAAGCCTATAGATCACTCTATTCGTTTGGCATTTCTCAGTGGAATCAGTCTGCATACACCAGATAAAGAAACGCTTGTGATTCTCAAAGCTCAAGATTCAAAAGTTTCTGAGCCATTGAAAGTAGAAGTACACGATTGGGTTGGAGATACAAAAACTGTTGTTTTGCAAAAAGAACTCTTGCTCCAGCCTGGAGAAAGTGAAGTCATCAAACTCCAGCATCCATTGGAAAAGCAGTTTGGCGTAACAACAATAAGAACCGTCCAAGTCGGTTTTACACTACAAGATTTGCCGGTTAACCTACGTAAGACCTTAGATAGTAAAGACCCCTATCTTTCTGAATGTTTGCTTGTAGGCCCATTCCCATTTGATCGTCACAAAAGCATCACGGATTATGTGCATGTACCCGAAACACAAGATTTATCCAATCCTTCATCTCTCACATATCTTAGCAAAGAAGGAAAAATCATTCAATGGCAGCCCATCCAAGCACAATCAGATTT